>CAZKHV010000001.1:0-25344 GCA_964552605.1 uncultured Zetaproteobacteria bacterium
TCTCCGGTCAGGCTGGCGCTATTCGCCATGGCTTGGCTCGTGCCCTGCTGGAATACGATTCAGGCTTGCGTCCGGTATTGAAAGCCGCTGGCTTTCTGACCCGTGATTCCCGTAAAGTGGAACGTAAAAAAGCTGGTCTTAAGAAAGCTCGTCGCGCTCCGCAGTTCTCGAAACGTTAAACGCCAAGAACTCTCGGTTTCGCAACAAACTATCATAAAAAAAGGGAAGGCATTATGCCTTCCCTTTTTTTTATAAGCTGCGAACAATTACTTCACATGCACGGTGATCGTCTGACTCATGGCTTTGCCATAGGACTGATGATGCCCATCCGCCAACTGCAAGGTCAGCGTATGATCACCCGGCGTTAAATTCAACACTGTTTCGGTTTGACCTTTGCCAAAATGTTTATGTGTTGCATCCTTGGCAACCACGTCACCCTTCGGCACAAACGAGCCATCAATAATCAAATGATGGTGGCCTGTTCCTTCAATCAATTCACCAGCCTTGTGAACTGTCATACCATGCGCTGCCATCACCACATGCACAGCAGGGCTAAGCGTTGCTCCATCTTTAGGCTGCACAAATTCAACACTTGAGCCTGCACCTTGCGAACAAGCCTGTAACAGCGGGAAGACAGCCAATGCCGCCATTGCAATCCATTTCCGTTTTAATTTCATATCAATCCTCCTGATAAGCTAAGACTCGACAAACGCGCGATAGTTGGCAAGTTGCCCGTAAGCGATAGGCTTGCCCCTCGACTGTCTTTGAAACTGGAGATTCCATTTGAGCACACCCAAGTACGAACCTGAACGATTCCACAGCGCTGAATACCTGGCGGTACTCGATGAACATTCGAACGACCTTATGCTTAACATTTCCAGCCCCTGTCTGGAGAAAATGCATCAGGCTGCGCAAGCAGGTTACCCGCTGGAAATATGTGGCCTATTGGTGGGTAAAATCACCGACTCGATCTGGCAGGTGCATGATATTCGTCCCGTTGCCAATCTCAACAACGAGCGTGCTGCCGACCGCTTCCAACTCGATCCAGCCGGCTATCAAGCCATTGATCGCGAATTACGTGGCAGCGGCATTGAAATCATTGGAGTCTATCATTCGCATCCCGATTGCCCTGCTAAACCATCACCCACCGACCTAGCCAGTGCCTGGGAAGGCTTTGCCTACCCCATCATCAGTGTATGTGATGGCAAGGCGGTTGATGTACAATGTTGGGCAGTAAACAGTTCGACGAACGCATTCCAAAACATCAGCATTGAGGAAACCTCATCATGAGCTTGCCAGCACATCTACGCATCATCCCATTACTGTTATGTTTCGGTTTTATTGCAACAGCATGCAGCCCTCACCAGCCTCCTGCAAGCGATACAAAACCAGCGGCTCTCAAGAAACACCACATCAATATGGCTGACATGCAACCGCAGTTTCTCTATCTTGCAGCTCAAGATGCCATTGAAAACAATCAACAGGCTCTAGCTATTGAACTGCTTTCCGCTTTAATGAAAAAAGATCCACAAGCCACCAAACCTCATTTGCAACTGATCGAGCTACTGCTGCAGTCCAAGCGACATGATCAAAGCAAACAACACATCACCAGCCTGTTGCAAGACCCTAATTTAAGCAGCGAGCAACGCGACTACCTGCAACTGGCTCTGGTGCGATTATATGCTTCTCAAGGACAAAACAAGACCGCCTTAGCCGGCCTTGAATTGTTTTTGAAAACTCATCCCAGCCACATCGGCGCACGTAACTTGCAAAGTAAATTATTAACCAGCATGAAACGTTACGATGATGCCTTGGCCGCACTTAAAATCGCCATCAATATAAAAGAGATCTCCGAATTTCGTTTACTGCAAGCTCAGATCCACATGAAGAAAGGTGATTTTGTTGCCGCCACCACATCATTAAAACGTATGCAGAAACTGCTACCCGATCATGATACCCCGGTCTTAATGCTCAGCGCCCTAGCTTTGCGAATGGGAAAAATTGAACAAGCCGAAATACTATTGCGCGATTTCCTTAACACTCACCCCAATGCTTTGCGTATCACCAATGCACTTGGCCAACTGCTGGTGCAAGACAAACGACCGGTTGAAGCCATCCTCGTTTATCGCGATGCTGCAGCACGTTCCAATAATAATCCGGCAATTCTGCATGCTTTAGGCATGCTCTATTTTGGCCGCCAAAGCTTCAGCGATGCAGAAAGCATATTTCGCCAACTGGTTGGCATCAAAGCCGATGATCGCAGCCGTTTCTATCTGGCAGCTAGCCTGGAGGCACTCAATCGCATACCGGAAGCCCGCAAAATATATCAAAGCATTAAACCAACATCAGGGCTGGCCATAGAGGCACAATTGCGACTGGTTTCCATTGATGTGATCGACAACAACATCGATCAAGCGGAACAACGCCTGCAAGACATCCTAAAAAAAGACAGCATGCAGCTGGATGCACTATTGATGTTATCGACCATCCGGTTGAATCAAAAGCAATTTCAACGCCTGCTGGATGAGACCGATAGCATCGTTGCCATGCCGCAAGCTCCAGCAGCATTGTTGTTTAATCGCGCTATCGCATTTGAAAGTTTAAAACAATACAAGCATGTTGAAAGCATGCTTAAGCGTGTACTGCGCAGCAATCCCAATCATGCCGAAGCAATGAATTTTTTAGGTTACACCTATGCTATTCAAAGCATCGAGTTGGGCAAAGCAGAAGCATTGATCCATCGCGCTCTGATCCTCCAACCCGACAACGGCTATTATCTCGATTCACTGGCCTGGGTGTATTACAACAACGGCAACTTCTCCAAAGCCATTGCCACACAAGCAAAAGCACTCGAAAAAATAACTGATGATGCCATCATGCACGAACATTACGGTGACATGTTGTGGCGACACGGCGACGTGCAAAATGCTCGTCAAGCTTGGCAAAAGGCCATTGCCTTGAAGTCCGAACATAAACAGGCCATTCAAGAAAAGATAAATAACGGTCTTGCAGCCTCCAAATGATTGTCTCCTCAGGCTTAAATTATCCGCGAGTGCTATGTTTGAGCTTTATTTTATTGCTCAATGCATGCGCATCGTTATCAGCCGGCAAAGCAAGCAATACAAGCAGTGCAGCAAGCAAAACATCAACCACGTTATCTATCGGGCCTTATGCCAGCTTCTCTGGTCGCCTGATTGTCTTTGATCCCTCACGGCGCTGGCAAGTATCGATTGATTGGCAAGCAACACAGGTACACACAGGAAAACTGCGCCTTACTCATGCCCTAAGCGGTACCGTAGTCGACTTTCGCTGGGCCGACAACCGCATGCAAGTTCGAGATGACAAAGCCCCCTATTGGCGTTCAATTCAACAACATGAACTAACCGAACTTGGTATTGTCTTGCCGCCCACTCAACTGGCCAGCATCTTGCTAAACCAAACACCCGAGCACTTTCACCAAATCAAAACGGATACCTGGGAAAGCATGGATTCCGGCAGCCCAATTCGACTGCGCTGGCAAAAAAAACTACACACCCTCACCATCAACGATGTTAAACAGCATCGCACCGCCAGATTAATCATCAAAAGTCATGTTGATCTTAGCCGCTCCCGCTAAAATAAACTTATATTTGCATATCACTGCTGTGCTCAACAACGGCATGCATGAACTCGATACGGCTTTTGCCTATAGCGAGGCCTGTGACCGACTAAGCTTCAAGGCCAGCAAGCCACTGCAAGTCACCTGTTCAGATGCCCACTTGGGCGGCAAACAGAACCTGGTTTATCAGGTGTTGCAGGCATTCCGGCAAGAGCATCACATCACGGATGGCCTGAAAGTCCACATCGATAAGTTCATTCCCGAACAAGCAGGCCTCGGCGGCGGATCATCCGATGCTGCAACAGCCATCATGGCCGCCAACAAACTCTGGAACATTCATGCCAGTACCGATGAATTGATTGACTTCGCCACCCCCTTTGGCGCAGACATCCCCTGTTTTCTGTATGGCAAAGCCAGCCTAGCAAGCGGCATCGGTGCATCCTTAATCGATTACCCCCATGCCTTACCTGCGCAAACGCTCTTATTGGCACGGCCACAAAGTGGCCTCTCTACAGCAGCGGTGTTCCAATACTTTGATAGCACGTTGACCACCCCGAACAGGCTGGCTACTATGCGCCGCGATTCACCTAGCATCGGAGAAAATGATCTTGAAGCTAGTGCGTGTACGCTGAATCCCGATGTGGCGCGATTGCTTGTGTTTTTACGCCAACAAACGGACAAAGCATGGATGAGTGGCAGTGGTTCTACATGCGTAGCCCTGTTTGACAGTCATCAACAGGCAACAAAGGTGTCCGATGCATTGCAACAACAGCATCTGGCCAGTTGGACGCACACGGGTAATATCTGTGATATTCACCCCATGCAAGCCAACAACGAGTTTTAACGGTTTGAAAAATCGCTAACTGATCAGTTTGCTGGACGTAAGCATTCATTGACGCAGTTATCGGGAAAAGTAACAATAAGCTTAACAGCTAACGAATTGGGACGTGGCCAAGCGGTAAGGCAACGGGTTTTGATCTCGTCATGCGCAGGTTCGAATCCTGCCGTCCCAGCCAATTCAGATGAACGGTATAAGAGCCATCATCCGACACCATCACACGCAGGAGCGCGCACATGTTCCACGAAAAACTACGACTTTTTTCCGGCACATCCAATCCCCCGCTATCAAAATCGATTTGTGATCATATCGGCCAACCGCTGGGCGATCTCTATTTTCAACGTTTTTCCGATGGTGAAATCTTCATTCAAATTCAAGAAACCATCCGTGGTCAGGATGCTTTTTTCATCCAGAGTACCAGTCGCCCGGCCAATGCTAATTTGATGGAGCTGCTTATTTTCATCGATGCGGCCAAACGCGCTTCAACCCGAAATATTTGCGCAGTTATCCCCTACTTCGGATATGCCCGTCAGGATCGCAAGAGTGCCGGACGCACACCAATTTCAGCCAAACTGGTTGCCGACCTTATTTCTCGCGCCGGTGCAACCCGTGTACTGACAATGGATTTGCATGCCGCACAGATTCAAGGCTTTTTTGATATCCCCGTTGATAATATTTTTGCTATCCCCTTGTTCAGCAATGATATTAAAGAACGCAATGAACTCGGTGACATTATGATTGTCTCACCCGACGTTGGCGGCGTGGTGCGAGCCCGTGCTCTGGCCAATCGCCTGCATGTGGATATGGCCATTGTCGATAAACGCAGACCGGCTCCAAACGTTGCCAAAGTGATGAATATTATCGGTGATGTCAGTGGTAAACATTGTATTCTGATTGATGATATGGTGGATACTGCAGGCACACTATGCGGTGCTGCAGAAGCATTGCTCGAACAAGGCGCAACCAAAGTCAGCGCCTATGCCTCTCACGGTGTATTATCAGGCCCTGCCGTGAAACGTTTAAAAGAATCAGAGCTGCATGAACTGGTTATTACTGACAGTATTTTACAACCCAAAGAAGTACGCAAATCCGGCAAAGTCCGCATGATTTCTATTGCCGGCCTGATGGGCGAAGCAATCACTCGCATCTATGATGCCCGCTCAATTTCCAGCCTCTACGATTAAGGCATAAAACAATAAAATATCCCATAGCTGTTTAAGTTGAAAAACTCAGCGCATAAAAAAAGGCGACCCAAAGGTCGCCTTTTTAGTGAATCACTTCAGCTATCAGCTGATTGAATGTAATTTAGCAAGAACTTCATCCTGCTTAGCCGGATCACAGACTTTCTGTGGTGGCATTTTGGTTTTAGCATGGTCATCACCAGAAAGGACTTTAATTGCGTTTTTAGAGTTGCACATCCACAAACGCAATTTATCATCATCCCAAGTCCAACCGCCAGCTTTTAACGATTTAGATTTAGCACCCTTTGCTGTACCTGCTTTACGACCAATCACGCCTGCCAGACCAGGACCAACTTTTTTCTTATGTGTAAAGTTATGACACGCCTTACACTTACCCCATGCAGCAGCCTGTGCTGTCATTGGAGCTAAGGACATAGTGCCCATAACAAATGCTGCAGATGCAGCAACTAATAATAATTTTTTCATTTACTTCCTCCTCTCGATGTTTGGAGATGACTTGCTACGCATGCCTGCTCACGGTGTCAACTCTAAAGGCACGCCTTCAAAGACACAGTGGAAATTAATCCCCCGCATGGGGAAACCATGCCCCTAAAAGCATCAACGACTTAAGCAGCCTCTGAAATTCCCGAATACGCTTAAGAGGAGCAGACTAATCCTCCCCTTGCAATACCAAGCTATTCGCTTTGAGTTTCACATGCACACAGCCTCCGGCAAGATCTGCAATCAACAATCGCGCCAACGGTGTTTCCAGCTCTTGCTGGATAAAGCGCTGCAAGGGCCTGGCTCCAAACACCGGGTCGTAACCCTGCTCGGCCAGCCATTGCACGGCCTCATCGTTAATATGCAATGTCACCTGCTGCTCCGACAATCGTTCTATCAATTCATCCAGAAAGAGCTGCACAATGGCCACCACCACATCTTTCGTCAGCGGCTTGAATAGCACCGTCGCATCGATCCGATTGATAAACTCCGGTCGAAAATATTGCCTGAGTTCAGTCTGCACACGTGTATTCAATGCGGCATCCACTTCGGCTCCGTCATCCAGGGCTTGTAGCATGCATTCCGAACCGATATTGCTGGTCATAATGATAATGGTATGCTGAAAATTCACCGTACGCCCCTGACTATCGGTTAACCGACCATCGTCGAGCAACTGCAGCAACACATTCAACACATCTGGATGTGCTTTTTCCACCTCATCCAGCAACAGCACACAATACGGTTTGCGACGCACTGCTTCGGTTAATTGCCCTCCCTGTTCAAAACCCACATAACCCGGAGGCGCACCCAGCAAACGGGATACCGCATGTTTCTCCATATATTCGGACATATCAATACGCACCATATTATCTTCGCTATCAAACAAGGTGCGCGCCAAGCAACGCGCCAATTCAGTTTTGCCCACCCCGGTAGGTCCTAAAAACAAAAAGGAACCAATCGGCTTGCTTTGATCACGGATACCGGCGCGCGCGCGCAACACCGCATCGGCCACCACTTTAACAGCGTCATCCTGACCGATCACCCGCTCTCGCAAGACCGATTCCAGACGCAATAGTTTTTTGCGCTCCCCCTCCAATAAACGTGTCATCGCAATGCCTGTCCAGCGTGCCACCACCGCAGCAATTTCCTCTTCATTCACCGTTTCACTGATCAGACACTGGCGTTGCTCAGCCCCCGCCTCCAGATCCAACAGCTGCTTTTCCAGATCAGGCAGCACTCCGTAACGCAAACTGGCCGTCTTTTCCAAATCATAGCTGCGTTCAGCCGTTTCAATATCTATTTTGCATTGCTCAATTTGCTGACGCAAATCCTGCCCCTGCCCCATCACCGCCTTTTCCTGCTGCCAACGGCTGCGCATCACATCGCGTTGCTCTTGCAAATCAGCCAAATCTTTGCGCAACACCTTCAAACGAGCCTGACTCGCTTCATTCGTTTCCTTACTTAGAGCTGTGGCTTCAATCTCAAGACGCATCACCTGTCGTGATAAACTATCGAGTTCAGCCGGCATCGAATCCATTTCAGTGCGAATAGATGCACAGGCTTCATCCACCAAATCAATGGCTTTATCGGGTAAAAATCGATCCGAGATATAACGATCCGACAAGGTCGCGGCCGCAATCAGTGCGGCATCAGCAATACGCACCGCATGATGCAATTCAAAACGTTCACGAATCCCCCTTAAAATAGAGATCGTATCGGCAACATCCGGTGCATCGACCACAATCGGTTGAAAACGGCGTTCCAAGGCGGAGTCCTTTTCAATATACAAACGATATTCATTCAAGGTTGTCGCACCGATGCAATGCAGTTCCCCGCGCGCCAACATCGGTTTGAGCATATTGCCAGCATCACTACTGCCCTCTGTTTTACCCGCGCCGACAATACTGTGCAATTCATCAATAAAAAGCAGGGTTCGACCTTGCGATGCCTTGATTTCCTGCAGTACCGCTTTCAAACGCTCTTCAAACTCACCACGGTATTTGGCACCGGCCATCAGCGCCGTCATATCGAGCGAAAACAAACTACGGTTCTTTAAACCTTCCGGCACATCACCTGAAACGATACGTTGTGCAAGACCTTCAGCAATCGCTGTTTTGCCGACCCCAGGCTCACCGATCAATACCGGGTTGTTTTTCGTTTTGCGTGATAAAATACGAATCACAGAACGAATTTCCGTATCACGGCCTATGACCGGGTCCAGCTTTCCTGCCCGTGCCAGGGCAACCAAGTCGTCACCATATTTCGTCAAGGCTTCGTATTGCGATTCCGGTGAATCACTCGTAACCCGCTGGTTGCCGCGCACCTTAACCACAGCCTCCAACAAGGCTTCACGCGTAATCGCCTGTGTTTTAAATATTTCACCCACATCACCGTGACCGGACTCATCGAAACAGGCCAGTAACACATGTTCAACCGAAATATATTCATCCTGCATACGCTCGGCTTCATCACCCGCCTGCAACAATAGGCGCTGCAAACGCGGGCTGATATAAACCTGATCCATATTCGAGCCTTGAGCATGCACTCTCGGGTAGTTTGATAAACATTGCTGTAACGACGTTTGAAGCTGTTCGATATCACTGCCAGCTGTCTCGAACAAACGTTGCGCTAAACCATCGCGCTGAGCCAACAGCTCAAGCAATAGATGCTCAACATCCACCTGTTGATGCGCCAGACGCAAGGCCAGAGTCTGGCTGGCTGCCATCGCTTCGTTCAGTTTTTGGGTCATTCGGCTTAAATCCATATCAACACTCCATGACTATATCATGGGGCTCACAACTCAGGAATCCAAGTTCGAACGTTCATCGTCATGGATCACACCAAAACGACTGATTTCAGATAACAACATATGCCGTGTGTACGGTTTTTTCACAAAGCCCGCCAAACCATGCAATCGTAAACGATCAATCGCACCAGCATCGAGAAAACCACTGCTTAACACAATGCTGGCCTGAGGATTGATGGCTCGAATGGCATGAAAAGCCTGCTCACCATCCATCTCCGGCATGGTTAAATCCATCAATACCAAAGTGATTTCCTGAGCATGCTGACGATACATATCTACCGCGTTCTGCCCATCTACGGCAGTAAGCACCCGAACACCCTCTCTCTCCAGCAGACGTGCAGCCACATCACGCACACCTTCCTCATCATCCACCAACAGTACCGCTGCGGGCACATGCGATTGAATCTCAAATTCAGCCGTATCGAGTTCCGGCTGCAATGCACGACTTTCCACTAAAGGTAAAAACACCGAAAAACGTGATCCCTTGCCCTGTTCCGAATGCACCGCCAAGGTGCCATCATGACTGCGTACAATGCCTAACAGCGCCGCCAAACCCAAGCCCGTTCCTGTTTCTTTGGTAGTAAAGAACGGATCAAAAATGCGTGACTTGGTATCTGCATCCATTCCACAGCCTGAATCTTTCACTTCAACAAAAACAAACATGCCTTCGGCCAGATCCGTCGCCATATACATGCTGGAAAAATCCAATGCAGCAAGATGACGCACGCCAGTACGCAAATGAATAACACCCGGTTTGCCCGCCATCGCCTCCGCAGCATTGGTCATCAAATTCATCACCAACTGGGTCAATTGATTGCGATCCCCGAGCACATCGGGCAAATCATCCATCAAGACTTGTTCCAGGGTAATCTTTTTACCAATCACTGTGCTCAGCAGTTCCGACACATCCGCAATCAGGCTATTAAAATTCTGGTGCCCCATACTTAAACGACCCTGGCCGGAATAGGCCAGCATTTGTTTGACCAGATCAGCACCGCGCCGTGCCGAATGAAAAATTTTCTGTAAATACTGGCGCATATCATCATGTGCTGCGGCATCCAGCATGGCCAGTTCAGCATTCCCCATCACCCCGACCAGCATATTATTAAAGTCGTGAGCAATGCCACCGGCCAGCACACCGATGCTTTCCATCTTTTGAGCCTGTTGCAGTTGCCCCGTCAGCTCCTGACTGTCCTGCTCCGCCTTTTTACGTTCGACTATATTACGCACATTGCCTTCAATACCAGCCACCTGCCCCTGCTCATCACGAAAATACTGCGCATTGACCTCCGACCAGATACGAGAACCATCCCGATGCCTCAAACAGACTTCAAAATGATGCAAATCACCACCGCTGGATTGCAAGGCCTGCAAAAATAAATCACGACCACCCTCATCGTAATACAAGGTGCTCAATGGTTTACCGATTAAATCCTCTCGTTTGTAGCCCATTTGCCGTTCACAAGCCAACGAAACCCAGATCACATCACCATTCATATTGGCTCGATAATAGGCATCCTGCATATGATCAAGAATATCTTTGTATTCGTGCGTAATTTGATTCAACGCTGCGGTTCGTTTACGAATACCCTGTCGCAATTGTATATTATAGAGATACAGCACCAAAACCAACACCGCCAAAGCAATAAAAGCAATCCAATAACGGTACGGCCAAAGCAATGCCCGTGCCCCAGCATCCGGCTGATAGACAAAGGTGTTCCAATCCACATTCATGTGCGCATGACCCAGATCTTCAAACACCGTAGCAATATGCTGCCAACGCTGCACATTGGAGAAACCTACCGGCACAATATTAGCAACCATCAGGTCAGCAATTGCATTCGCCTCATAACTCAAATGCTCTACCGATTTATGCTGGCTGTCGTATTTTTCTTTGATCAGGGCAATCAGCTCCTGCTGATGCTCAAGGGCATATTCCCAACCTTTAATCGTAGCACGACGAAAAGCGGCCACACGTTCAGGCTTGGAATGCAATTCAGATTCACTGGTTAGCAGCGCATCTCCATAAAAATCGATACCATAATCACGGGGGCTGAAGGTGTTAAATGGAATTCTCTGCTGCAATATAAAACCTTCATTGCTGCTATAGCCCGGAAAAGCATCCGTACGTCCGGCAATTAAATCGTCGAGATGACCAATGGGTAGGCGTTGATAATCCTTAGCGTCAAGCCCCGCGCGGCGCAACATCGCTTGCACTTCAATAGTCAGAAAGCCGGCTTGCATCATCACCCGCTTCGCACGCAAATCAGATAATTTCGCAATATCAGAACGGGTATAAATAACTTGGGGAGAATGTTGAAAAAAGCTCGCCACAATGACAACAGGTTTGGCATTTGAGCGCGCCAACAACACGCCTGCATCAGCCACAGCATATTGCACATCACCCGCCAACAACTCTTTTATTGGATCAAGCCCTGGGCCACCCTCAATCAATTCAACCTCAAGGTTTTCATCGGCATAAAAACCCTTATCAAGTGCAGCATAAAATCCGGCGAACTGAAACTGATGTTTCCATTTTAATTGCACATGAACATGAGCCGCCTGACACGGCAACAGCATAGCGACCCACGCAAGCCACAACACACAGACATAACTCAAACTCTTCATGACGATAGCTTAACTTATCGCGCTGGAAGTTCCACCACAAACACCGATACTTTCGCGACGGTAGCAGGATTTGAATTGGCTATTTCAACAATCAAATCATCCTGTCCTGTAGCATTATCAAAACGCGTTTGAAACTCATGATTACCCATACTATAACTGCGCCGTTGCACCTCTGTTGTTTCCACATCACCCTGCACACGGACAATGCGAAAGGTTAGCGGCCCGACCGAATCGGATACCAGTGTAACCTCGAAAAAGCCTTTTCGATTGGGCATATCAAAAAATTCTCGCGATTTTTGAAATGGCGGCACATTGGCATCACGGAAATAAAGATACTCTTTGTCGAATTCCAGCAGTTGAGCATTGGCCGAGCTTGTCAAAGCCAACAAGACAAACACAAAAAAGCCGCATTTCATCAACCCCATCGCCCTGCTCATGGGGTTTCATGCACCTCGATATCATATTTATCACACAAATAACGCATTTTATCCTTGGCACGATCACCAAAGCCCAGCCAGCGACCGGCTCGGGCTTTGATATGCTGATTGCGCTGCAAGGCCGTCTCCACTAATTTCATCTCAAAGGCAGCCACCGCCTTTTCAGCTCGAATGCCCGAATCCGGCAATTGCTGCAACCATTGCTCCAACGGATCGGCATCGGCATTCACCAGCTGCGGTCCCATCAGGGACGGAATGGACTCCACCTGATCGCCCGTCGCCAAGACCACAGCACGCTCAAGCACATTCTCCAACTCTCGCACATTACCCGGCCAGCTGTAGCGCCCGAGTTGCTCCAATACATCATCGGACAATACCTGCATACGTTTGCCGCACATCGCAGCCTTGCGCAATAAGATCGCATCGGCCAACAACGGTAAATCCTCATTATGCTCGCGCAAAGCCGGTACTTTAATTTCCACCACTTGAATGCGATAATAAAAGTCATCCCGGAAACTACCGGCCTGAACCTTATGCTCCAAATCTTCCCGGCTCGAACAAATCAAGCGCACATCCGAACGAATAATCGCCTCACCACCCAAACGGGAAAATTCACCCGACTCCAAAACCCGCAGTAGTTTCCCCTGCACCGACAACGGCAAGCCAGCCACTTCATCGAGAAACAACGTACCGCCACTGGCTCGTTCAAACCACCCCAGCTTACGTTTCAGCGCACCTGCAAACGCGCCTTTTTCATAACCAAACAATTCCGATTCCAACAACTCCGCCGACATCGCAGCACAGTTAATGGCAATAAAAGGCTGCCGAGAACGCGGACTCGCAGCATGCAGTTGCCGTGCTACCAACTCTTTCCCAACACCCGTTTCGCCACGAATCAGTACTGTCGAAGGCGCTGATGCGACTTGTGAAATCATCGTACGCAGCGCTTGCATGCTAGCCGACTCACCCAATAAATCCCGATTAACTCGGGTATCGAGAGCACGTTGCATATCCTGCTCGCGCATAGCCTGCCAATGCACCTGCATACTGCGATCAATCGTAGACTTCACTTCATCCGGATCGAATGGTTTACCAAAAAAGTCCAGCGCCCCCAACGACTGCGCCCGTTGTGCCAAAGCCCGTTCATCGTGTCCGGTAATCACTACCACCGGTGTATCCGGACTCTCAACACGTAATTGCTTCAAATACGCCATGCCTATTTCCGGATTATCCGGCTCCGGCGGCAAGGCCAAGTCCAACACCACCAAATCCACCCGATTGCCGGACAATGCCGCATCCGCGCCATCGAGGTCACCGGCCTCAAGAATCTGATAGGATTCTTTTAACAACAATTTCAAATTCAATCGATTGATATCATTATCATCAACAACCAACACCGTTTGTTTCATCCTTGCGACTCCTTGCACTTTTGCTCTACCCACACTCGCTAAGCCTGCCACAATGGCAAACTCACAATGAAGGTGGAACCTTTACGCGCCCCTTCACTTTCTGCCGTAATCATTCCGCTATGTGCCTCGACAATTCGACGACTCAAATACAGACCAACACCCAAGCCATTACTCTTACTGGTGGCAAACAAGCGAAACAAGCGCTGGCTGATAAACTCATGACTCATACCACAACCCTGATCGCTGATACGCACTTCGGCTCGGGCACTCTTCAAACCCTCATTCCGCACACAGGTTTCAATACACAGTTCACCCTGCCCCTGCATGGCCTGCACGGCATTATCGTACAGATTCTCAAACACGCCCTGCAACATATCCGCATCACCCGCCACGGCAGGCAATCGGCCATGCTGTTGTTTCAACTGTACGGATTCCGGCCACAAACGATCACGCACACTGCGCTGCAATAAATCCACCAAATCAAGCGGTGCAAGACTCGGATCGACCGGCGCATTGGGATCGGACACACGCTGCATTAAGGTTTGCATACGACCGGTGACTTTACGAATCGCACTAATCATGCGCTGCACATCATCTTCATCCAGTTTACCGGAAGCCAAGTGATGCGCTAGAAAAGACAGATCATGCAATCGATTTTTCAAATCATGGGAATGCAATTGCCGTGTCACACGCGACAAGGAATCCAGCCGCGCGGCTTCCGACTGCAAATGTGTTAAGCGCGCATGCTCCAGACTCATCGCAGAAAACTTGGCCAACGATTCCAAGCTGGCTCGCTCTTCCGCATCCATTGCCCGGCCATCCTGTCTCGGCCCCAACCACAACCATGCCTCACCATTGGCCGCAGGCAGCTTCAAACACAACGCATAATCCTGATGTTTCCCAGCACGATGATCTGGCTCAATAAAAGGGGCTTGAGCCGGGAACGAAAACCAAGCGCCATCAACCAACTGGCGCTCATCGAGAGCTGCAAAACGACGGTGACTGACATTGCAAATGCGCTCCAGCAATGCCGTTTCGACATCTTCAATCGGTAATTGCGCCAAATCACCGGCTCCAAGTTGCCGAATGGCTGCCAAAGTATCGAGTTGATGGCGAAAAAAGATGCAATCCAGTGCTCGCGACATCGCCTGCACCAAGGGGGCATAACCAAACGCCGCCGAAATAGCCGCAATCACCATCGCCCACACGGACACCGGCTGGCCGCTTAAAACATAAACAGCCGACTCGGCCAACATCAACACAAAAACGAAAACGCCAATGGCCACCAAGGTGGCGGATAAATATGCAAAGGAATGCACCAAGCGTCTGAAACTGAAAATCAGACGCAACGATGAAACAATCGAATCAGTGATCAGCAGACTCCATGCTGTTCAACTGCCAGCCTTCAAAGTCTTGCACTGCATCCTTTTCAAAGGCTTGCATGGTTTGATGCAATTGCTGCAACAAGTCGATATCGAGAGATAACAAGGGCAAGCGCAATTCATCCTTGCACCAGCCCAATAAATGACATGCCGCTTTTACAGGTATCGGATTGGCTTCGACAAACAGCATGTGATTGAGTTCACGCATGCCAAATTGAGCTTGTCGCGCCGTCGCCAAATCACCGGCAGCCATGGCCGCCGTCAAGGCTGTCATCGTCCGGGGCGCGATATTGGCAACCACAGAAATGACCCCATGCCCACCCAAGGCCATAAACGGCATCACCGTTGCATCATCGCCTGAATAAAACTCAATGCGCCCATCACAAGCGGCCAAGGTATGCATCAATTGTTCCATGTCTGCCGTTGCATCTTTGATAGCTACGATATTCGACACATGCGACAAACGAGCAACCGTTTGTGGCAATATATTTGAATTGGTACGCCCCGGCACATTGTAAACAATTTGCGGTAAATGCACCGCATCCGCCACCGCTTTATAGTGCTGAAAAATGCCCTCTTGGCTGGGTTTGTTGTAATAAGGTGAAATCAGCAATGCGGCATCTGCACCCAAGGATTTGGCAGCTTGCGTCAAAGCAATCGACTCCGCGGTGTTATTGCTGCCCGTACCGGCAATCACCGGCACACGACCAGCCGATTGGTTCACCGCGATGCCAATCACCTGCTTATGTTCATCAAACGAAAGAGTGGCAGCCTCACCCGTCGTGCCAGCAGGCACTAAACCATCTACACCCGCTTCAATCTGGCGCTCGATATGAGCCCGAAAGGCGGATTCATCGATGCTGCCATTGGAAAAAGGAGTAATCAAAGCGGTCATTGTACCATGAAACATGTGTGCCTCCGTTATACTTGCATTGGCTTCGATAGACTGCATGAGCTTATCGAGTCCTGCACGATCTGAACTATAACCGCTGAACATCATCGAGAAAGAGTATTATTCATTGTGCCGAATAATTACGTTTCAACGACACAATAAAGTCCCTTCTGCTAAGGCCTGCTTAACAAGCTCCAGTTCGCCGGCCAAGGTGCTTTAAATTCAAGCGACACACCCGTCATCGGATGATCAAAACGCAAACGCCATGCATGTAGCATCAAGCCTTTACCTCCAGCCCTTTTATAGACAGCCAACTGTGTTTTGTCCGCATACTTGCCATCACCCAAAATCGCATGACCCTCAGCCTGCAACTGCACCCGCAACTGGTGCGTGCGACCACTGTGCGGGTTCAAAGCGAGCATCGCATAAGCAAAACCATCGCCATCACCACCCCACTGCACCATCACCTGATAATCGGTGAGCGCCTCCTTGCCAAGCTGCGCATCAACAACCATGCGCTCTCCGCCCCGAACCACGCCCTTGCTCAAATGCGAGTGCATACGACCAGCCTGGGCAAAGGGATGACCTGCGACCAAGGCAAAATAGGTTTTCTGCATATCCCGCTGACGAAAGGATTCCGTTAATTTACGCAAACCAGATAAGTTTTTAGCCATCAACAACACACCCGATGTATCACGATCCAAGCGATGCGCCAAACGCAGATCAGGCAAGCCACGCATTTTTTTCAAGGCTTCGATTAAACCGGCATCATGGCCGGAGCCACCGTGAACAACCAAACCAGCCGGTTTATTGACCACCAACAAGCACTCATCTTCAAACAACACTGGCATCGCCTTCACCTTGGCCAACAACGATGCGGGTATCTCATCCGAGTGGTGCTGCAGAGTTTCCGCTGGCTCACGCAAGCTTGCCGGCAAATAAACCTCATCCGCACACGCGACACGCGACTCCGGCTTGCAGCGTTTTTTATTGATACGCACATTACCTTTGCGAATCAAACGCAAAATCAATCCGCGCCGTGAGCTGCCCAAATGGCGCAGCAGCACCCGGTCCAAGCGGCTACCTTCTTCATTAACATCAATCGTTAAAATACTGTTTTCTTGCATTTTTCTTGCTAAACCACCTTAACCCGATAGAGTCACCAGTCTGTGCAGTGAACTCCGTGTTTTTCTGCATCGCTTAATTCATCAACGCAGTTCAACGAACACTGGCAATGGTAGTGATTTGTATCCGGGAATCCCAGCCTCCGAATGATCGGAAGGTATGCAGGGACAGTTTTTAATCCCGCTCCACTGAACCAACCGGTTCAACCAAGCCGTCAACGCGTAGTGACTATATCGATGCCCCTAACGTTGAGCCTGCATAAATAAACCGCATTTTAAAGTTTGTACTCGCGCCTCAACAATGCCAACGGCACTGGGGCAAGGGTCAACAAAACAGCCCATCTTTATCAGCATTCTCGGCCACCGAAAACGTGCCTGTTTGCCCAACAAGATCAGGGTAAAAACTATTCAAAGCGAATAGTTATGTTGTCGATGCATGCATCGAACCCTCGTTAAAATGCCACAAGGAAGCTGGCGTGACTGCAAAAAAACTCATGCTTATCAATGCGTTACACGAAGAAGAAAGCCGTGTCGCTATTATCGAAGATGGTTATCTTCACGAACTCGATATTGAATCTGCCCATAAAGTATTAACCAAAAGCAATATCTATCGAGGAAAAATCACCAAGGTTGAAGCCAGTCTTCAAGCCGCCTTTATCGAATACGGTTCAGCTCGTCAGGGCTTCTTATCGATGAATGAAATTCACCCGGATTACTGGAGGGATGGGGTTGATAAATCCACCAACCCACGCAATTTATCCATTCAGGATGTATTGCAAGCCAAACAGGAAATTCTTGTGCAAGTGGTCAAAGAGGAACGTGGCAACAAAGGTGCGGCACTGACCACCAACATCTCTCTGGCCGGACGTTATCTGGTGCTCAGTCCCAACACGGTGCGTGGTGGCATTTCCCGCAAACTCTCGGATGAAGATCGTCGTTCGATGAAAGAAATCCTCAAACAACTGGACGTTCCAGACAATATGGGGCTGATTATCCGCACCGCCGGTAAAGATCAGACGTTGGAAGCATTGCAGCGCGATTACCAATATTTGCGCCGATTGTGGGATGAAATCCGTATCACCAGTGAAAACACCCCTTCACCCGCCCTCATTTATCTCGATGGTGACTTGGCCACGCGCGCTATTCGCGATCATTTTTCCGATGATATTGAAGCGATTTGGGTTGATAATCACGACGTGTACACGCGCACCAAAGATTTTGTGCATGCCGTGATTCCCGGTAAAGAAAAACTGGTCAAACTCTATCGTGGCAAAAAGCCCTTATTTCGCCAGCACAACATCGAATCGCAATGCGAAGAAATTCACCGCCGTGAAATTCACCTGCCAACAGGCGGCTCGATTGTGCTCGATCCGACCGAAGCCTTGACCGCTATTGATGTCAACTCAGCCCGTGCCACCAAGGGCAAACATATCGATGACACGGCCTTGGCCATCAATCTGGAAGCAGCTGAAGAAGTCGCCCGTCAACTGCGCATTCGCGACATTGGTGGTTTGATCGTCATCGATTTTATCGACATGGCCAACCGTAAACATGGCCAACAGGTTGAAGATATACTGCGCAAAGCCTGCAAAAAGGATAAAGCACGCATTCAGTTCGCCCGCATTTCCCGTTTTGGTTTGTTGGAAATGTCGCGTCAGCGTTTGCATCCATCAATACGCGAATCCACCACCGAAGTATGCTCACGCTGTCAAGGTCGCGGCTCCATCCGCACCGTTGATTCAATGGCACTGCAAATGCTCACCCGCATGGAAGACTGGTCCGAGCGTGGCAAGCACCCCACCCTGGTGGTGCAAGTCCCATCCGAAACCGGCGAATATCTAATGAACAACAAACGCAGCAATATCGCCCGCATTGAAGAAGCCTATGACATTCAGATTACCCTGCAAATTCGCCCGGATCTGGATATCCCACACTACCGCATCGAACGGCAGTGGAATGAAAACAATCAGCAACGTATCGAAGTGCTCGAAGACACCGGCAAAAACATCAAAGCTCCACGTCCGAGCCGCAAACTGAAACCGGTGAAACCGGTTGTGGGCATCCCGACACCCGTCCCGGAAGCTGTCCCTGAAGAGCCCAAAAAACAGGGCCCATTGCAGGCCTTGATCAAGCTGTTTACCGGCAAGAAGAAAACAGAACCGGCCAAAACAAGTGCTGCAACTAGCGAACAAGATCCGACAGAGCAGACC
The DNA here is from genome assembly GCA_964552605.1 of uncultured Zetaproteobacteria bacterium. Classification (GTDB taxonomy): domain Bacteria; phylum Pseudomonadota; class Zetaproteobacteria; order Mariprofundales; family Mariprofundaceae; genus Mariprofundus. The sequence continues at coordinate 19,007 of CAZKHV010000001.1, forward strand.
AACACACAACGTCGCCGCCGTGGCGGACGCAATCGTACTCGTTCAAACCCAGCCTCAAAACAGCAGGGTGATACAAGCAATCAAAATACAACTAAAAACAACGGCTCAGCAAGCAAACGGCCAAATCAAAGTCAAAATCAAAACAAAGCACCGCATACCAATAAACAACAGGAAACCAAGTCGCCAAACACAAACCGCAAGCCACCAGCCGCATCAACAGACGAGCCGATAAATGCCTCAACCCCCAACAATGGGGAAGCGACAACTAGCGAAACCAAACCGCGTCGTCGCAGACGCAGACGCAGGCGTTCTCCGGCCAACAACGATAATACTCAGGCAGCCCACAAAACAGCATCCTCCAACGATGCTGCGGCCAGTGACAGCAAGCCTGCCAGCACATCGCAACCTATATCGACGCAGCCCGTAACGTCCGCACCGGCGCAATCCAGTGCACCACAGAAGGGCTCCAGCCAAGCAAATGCTGACAACAAAACCGAGAAGAAAGTACACAAAAAAGAAACCCGCAACGACGAAAAAAAGACTGCACCAAAGACGGTAACAAAAAGCCCCAAATCGAGTCAGAGCGCTTCGGATAAACCCGCCTCAAACAAACCACAACAAACCGAAGCTCAGCCACAACCTGCCGCGAGTGAATAAGGTTTCAAGCGCGAACATTCTGAGTTTCATGATCGATGAAGCTCAGGATGGCAAACGCCTCGACGCTGCTCTGACAGCACTCAGTGGTTTGAGCCGCAATCATATTCAACAGCTGCTAAAAGGCGGCCATGTACACAATGGCGCTGGGAAAGCCATGCAACAAGCCTCATTGCGTGTCCTCGAAGATGAACGCTACCGCGTACATATCCCCGCCCTCGAAAGCATGAATCTCGAACCCGAAGATATTCCACTGGATATCTTGTTTGAGGATGAACACATCATCGTAATCAACAAAGCCGCTGGCATGGTCGTACATCCAGCCCACGGCCATGATCATGGCACACTGGTGCATGCGCTGCTGTTTCACTGCGATAGTTTATCCGGCATCAATGGCATGCAGCGCCCCGGTATTGTACACCGACTCGATAAAGACACTTCCGGCAGTCTGGTGGTGGCCAAAAGCGAGGCCGCACATCGTCAACTCAGTGCGATGTTTGCCGAACACAATTTGAATCGCCAATACATCGCTTGGTGTCGGGGAAATCCACGCTGGCGACAGCAGTGCATCGAATTAGCCATTGCCCGCCATCCCCAGCATCGTCAAAAAATGGCTGTCAATCCCAACGGTAAAGAAGCCATCACCAATGCCCTAGTCGAGCAATTATTGGGCTCGTTCAGCAGGCTGCGCTTAACCCTGCATACCGGTCGCACCCATCAAATTCGGGTGCATTTATCGCATGAACACTTACCCATACTTGGCGATCCCATTTATGCCCGCAGCTACAATCCGGCCTCCAACATTCCCGAGCCGACCCACAGTGCTATCACGGCACTCAAACGGCAGGCTTTGCACGCCGAATTGCTTGAGTTCAAGCATCCGATTAGTGGTGAAGCCTTGAGCTTCCGCGCACCCTTGCCCGCCGATTTGAAACGCCTCGCCCAGGCCTTAAACGAAAACTATGGCTGAAACGGGTTTCATTGTTTCGAAACTCTTGGCTCAACACCATATTCAAGGCATTTTCACACTGCGCAACGGCGGCATTAGCCCGCCCCCATTCGACAGCTTTAATTTCGGCTCAGGGCTTGGTGATTGTGAAAATCATATCACAACCCATTTGCAACGCCTGATTGAATCGACGGGTTTGCCCGGCATGCCTCATCAAGCCATACAAACACATCAGACCGACATATTGTGGTGCAGCGGCTCCGGCCACATGCATGACAGCACTGCTGATATCTTATTAAGCGATCAAGACAACACCGCCCTTGCAGTGCGCAGCGCCGATTGTCTGCCCATCCTACTTGCCGAACCCCGAAGCGGTATTTGTGCTGCTGTGCATGCCGGTTGGCGCGGCACTGCTGCCGGAGTAGTCAAACAGGCCATTCAAGCCATGTGTCAGCGCGGTGCCAAAGCCGAGCATATCATGGCCAGCCTTGGCCCATGCATCGGATCGTGTTGTTTTGAAATTGGCGCAGAAGCCGCTGCCGCTTTAAAAGCTAGCGCCGAATCGGCTGGCGCTTTTGTATGCAAAAGCGCTGACCTGCCTGAAATTAATCGTTTGCAATTGCGCCAAAGCGGTTTGCGCGACACACACATCGAGCTCATCCATGCCTGCACAGCATGCGATGACAAACGGTTTTTCTCGTTTCGGCGTGATGCTGGCCGGACCGGACGACATCTGGCCGTTGTCGCCATGGCATACAAACCGTAAGCTGCGCCGATGAATTTAAAGCTTACCACCCTATTTTCACTCCTCATCATTGGCCTGATCAGCGGCTGTGCAGGTAAAGAAAAAGCCTACGATGATAATGCCGAAGGAGAATATGCCAAAGCCAAAGCCATGATTCACAGTGGTGACTTTGCTGTAGCCGGCGATCGACTCAAACTATTCAGCGCCAATTACCCGTACAGTAAACATGCCATTCAATCGGAATTATTGCGTATTTATGCCGCGTATAAAAATCAGGAATTCATCTTATCGGAAACGATGAGCAAACGCTTTATTGATCGCCACCCCAAACATGCCAATGTTGATTATGCCAAATACATGCTGGCCATGAGCTATTTTGAACAACGCACCGCACCAGAAAAAGATATCACCATGTTCAAGTCTTCCATTGATACGTTTAAAAGACTGCTCAAAGAGCACCCACAAAGCCCCTACGCCAAGAGTGGCCAAACCCATTTGCGTTCCTTATTTAACGCCCTCGCCATACATCAACTGGTCATTGGTAAATTTTATTTTGATCATGATCGTTTTGTCGCCTCAGCCAACCGGTTCCAGGACGTAGTTCGATTGTATCAAACCACGCCCTCGATTGAAGAGGCTCTGTATTACCTATCCGCATCGTATGCAAAAATGGGTTTGAAACGTGATGCACGCCAAACCGCCATGATTTTACGACACAATCACCCCGACAGTTCATGGAGCTCAAAGGCCAAACGTTTCTTGTAAAACAGACAGTATTTTATAAATGAAACATGCCTTGATATTCGTTACTAGCAAGTTGAAAAACACCATCTGCCTGACCATCGCTCTGCTGGCTGTTTTGACCATCAGTGCTTGCACCGAACAGGATAAAATCGACATCAACACATTACTCGATGCTCGCGATGCCGCTGTCAGCTCGCATAACATCAACGCTTACGATGCGCTGCTCTTACCCAATTATCTCGATGCAGCCGGGCAAAGTGAATTTGATATTGTCAGTAAAATGAATCGTTTGTTTGCCCAGTTTGAAAAAACAGAAATGCATTCCACCCAACGCGTGATCCGCGTATTGGATGATCAACATGCCGAATGCGAACAGAGTTATCTGTTGCGTGTCAAAGCCGATGGTACCTGGCGGCAATTAAATCAGCGCGAACGCATTTTCCTGACCAAAACATCCGACGGCTGGAAAATAAGCGCCGGTTTATAAATCACCTTCCCCTCTCCCGGAGTTCCAATTTTCCGAACGATCAATGCTTGCGCTTAAGCATCCCCATCCACCGTGTTACATTGCGGCCATGGCAAAAACCCCCAGCACACCTTCACATACCCCCATGATGGCACAATATCTGAAAATTAAATCCGACTATGCGGATTGTTTGTTGTTTTATCGTATGGGTGACTTTTATGAAATGTTTTTTGATGATGCTGTTGAAGCCTCAAGCATTCTCGATATCACCCTGACCAAACGTGGCAAAGCCAATGGTGATGATATCCCCATGGCCGGTGTACCCTGGCATCAAGCCGAAAACTACCTCGCCAAGTTGGTTGCCGCAGGCAAACGGGTGGCGGTATGTGAACAAATGGAAACACCCGATTGCAAAGCCAATGCCAAAGGACCGGTGCGGCGCGCAGTCGTGCGTGTGGTGACAGCCGGTACGATCACCGAATCAGCCCTGCTCGATCAGGCCCGTTCTGCAGCACTGGTGGCCTGTTATCAACATGGCGAGAGCTGGGGGCTGGCATCGGTTGATCTATCCTGTGGGCATTGGTGTTTGCTTGAAGGGCGCGGCGAAACAGCCTTAGAAGAGCAACTGACAGTACTCAATCCCGCCGAATTATTATTAATGAGTAGCGACGAACGCAGCCATAATGCAGCCATTACCCGCCCCGGTGACTGGAGTTTTTCGGCCTCTGTCGCACACGATCAACTGCAGCAGAACTTCGGCATTAGCGATTGGCAGTCGTTGAATTTAGCACAGCATGAGCAAGCCGCCGCAGCCGTCGGTGCGGTACTGGTGTATCTGGGGCAAACACAGAAATGTGCCTTGCAGCATCTGGCCTTGCCTGTATTCATCGAGCAAGCCGAAGGTATGCGCATTGACATGCGTTCACGCCGCAACCTGGAACTCTACAGTTCACTCAGTGGCGATCCTAAAGGCAGTATGATTGCCGTACTCGATGAAACCAACACCCCGATGGGGGCACGTTTATTACGCGACTGGATTGATCGGCCATTGATCAACCTCACCGCCCTGCATGAACGTCAAAATGCCGTGAAGAGTTTAATCGATGATAACGATACCCTCGATGCCCTGCGCCAGAGCTTAAGTGGCATCCGAGATATGGAACGCATGCTCACCCGCATCGTATTGAATCGTGCCCTACCCCGTGATTATCGCAGTCTGGCCGATGCTTTGCTGGCCTTGCCTGCCGTACATCAGTTGCTGGCTGATCGCAGTGGCTTATTTGCCGAGATGAATCACGCTCTGCTGGGGCTGGAAACATTGGCCGATGAACTGCTCAGAGCGATTGTCGATTTGCCGCCGCAAGCCTTTCATAAGGGTGACGTGATTCGTCCGGACTTTGATGCCGAACTGGATCGTTTGCGCAATCTGGCCAACGATGCCAGCGACTGGCTGCGTGATTATGAAACACGCGAGCGTGAGCGCACTGGCTTGAACAACCTGCGTGTGAAATACAATAAAGTATTCGGTTATTTTATCGAGATATCCAAAGCACAGGCACACGACGCGCCGGTTGATTATGTGCGCAAACAAACACTGGTGAATGCCGAACGTTTTATCACCGATGAATTGCACAGTTTTGAATCTGAAATCCTCGGTGCACAAGATGCCGCCATGCAACGCGAAAGCAACTTGATTGCAGCTCTGCAACAACGTATCGGCCAGCAAGCCACAGCCATTCAACAAGCGGCGCGAGCCATTGCCAGTCTCGATGTATTGGGCTGTTTTGCTCATTTGGCGCGCAGCTATCATTATATCCAACCGGATGTGCATGCTGGACGCGCCATGAAACTGGTCGGTGGTCGTCACCCGGTCGTCGAACGGCATTTGGACAACGCCACCCCGTTTGTCGCCAACGATACCCACATGGATATGAAGTCACGTCGGTTCATGCTGTTGACCGGCCCCAATATGGGCGGAAAATCGACCTATATGCGGCAAGTAGCATGGATTGTATGGCTGGCACATACCGGCTGTTTTGTACCGGCAGATGAAGCCCGCATCCCCTTGACCAAACGCATTTTCACCCGTGTTGGAGCAGGCGATGAGCTGAGCAGTGGGCGCTCGACATTTATGGTTGAAATGATGGAAACAGCCACCATCCTCAATCAACTCGAAGCACGCTCCTTGGTAATCATTGATGAAATCGGCCGTGGCACCAGTACCTGGGATGGTTTAGCGATTGCATGGTCGGTTGCCGAGCGCTTGCTGGCCGCCAAGGATGTATTGACCTTATTCGCCACCCATTATCATGAACTTACCGAATTACCCGATGAGCATAAGGTCGCGTTTAATGCTTCCGTCACGGTGCGCGAATGGAATGGCTCGGTGATTTTCATGCATCAGGTCATCGAAGATGCAGCCGATCAGTCCTATGGAATTGCTGTAGCCCAATTGGCCGGTTTACCGCGCAGCGTGATCAAACGAGCCCGTGAACATTTGTTTCGTTTGGAACACGGCTCTGAACTGGCCGCAGAATCGGGCAAGACACAGTTGGGCTTGTTTGCTGTGGCTGAAAAGCGGCAGCAGCAAGAAGAATTGCAACATCTACGTGCCTTGCGTGATAAACTGGCCGATATAGATATTGAAAGCATTCGACCACTCGATGCTCTCACCTTACTGGATGCATTAAAAAAAGAGGTTAACGAACCATGAAATATTTTCTATTGATCATCATGGCCAGCATCAGTCTGGCTGGCTGCACTTGGGTTGAGCCCATTCC
>CAZKHV010000002.1:0-16153 GCA_964552605.1 uncultured Zetaproteobacteria bacterium
CGGCTTGGCCGGGCATGCTTCCGGGCATCAAATGCCGATTCAGGTGGTGCATTCACTGGATTGATCGTGATAAGTCTGACATTGTTTATTCATCGTTTATTCATCTGTAAGCTTTAAAAAGCGTCTTAAAATTATTCCAAGGAGTTAAGATTGAGTCATATGAAACGTTTACTGCCTGTTGTATTTTTAGTATTTTTGTGGGGTTCATCGGCGCATGCAATGCCGGAAAGCTTTGCTGACCTGGCCGCATCACAAGCTGATTCCGTAGTCAATATCAGTACAACAAAACGTGCAAAAGTGAGTGCTCAAGGCTTACCTCCGGGCTTCGGCTCACCACATGGTGGTGGCGGTTCAGCTTCTCCGTTTGATGAATTTTTCAATGACTTTTTCCGTAATATGCCACGCCAACAACGCGAGCAGCATGCGCTCGGCACAGGCTTTGTGATGTCTTCGGATGGTTATATCGTCACTAATAACCATGTTATTGATGGAGCCGATGAAGTGATTGTCAAAATGCGTGACGGTACAGAACACGAAGCAATCGTGGTGGGTGCTGATCCGAAGCTCGATGTGGCGTTGCTGAAAATTAAAGTTAAAAACCTTACAGCAGTAAAGCTGGGTAATTCTGAAAAGCTGCGCGTCGGAGACTGGGTCGTGGCAATCGGCAATCCGTTCGGTTTGGAGCAAACGGTGACTGCGGGCATCGTATCGGCCAAAGGTCGGGTGATTGGATCAGGTCCTTATGATGATTTTATTCAGACCGATGCAGCGATTAATCCGGGCAATTCCGGTGGGCCGTTATTCAATGCACGCGGCGAAGTGGTTGGTATCAATACGGCAATTTATTCACGCAGCGGTGGTAACAATGGCATTGGTTTTGCAATTCCGATTAATCTGGCGCGATCAGCACTCGATGAATTGCGTGAAAAAGGCCATGTGACACGTGCACGTTTGGGTGTGCATATCACCGATGTAGACAAAGAAACCATGCAGGCATTGGGTCTGAAGGATCGTCAGGGTGCTTTGGTTCCGCAGGTAGAAGCGGGTTCTGCAGCCGATAAAGCGGGTATCTTGCCGGGTGATGTGATTGTATCGATTGATGGTTTTGCGATTCACAAAGCACATGATTTACCGATTCGTGTGGCTCGTCATACGCCGGGTGATAAGGTTAAAATCGGTTTGATTCGTGATGGCAAGGTCAAAACAATCACAGTTAAAGTGGAAGCAATGGTTGATAAAAAAAGTGCCAAGAGCGGTAAATTATACACGGACAACAACAAAGTGCGTCTCGGCCTGGTGGTGGAAGATCTCACCCCGGAATTGGCTTCAAGATTGCAGGCGCGTGTTAAGAAAGGTGCGGTGGTCAAGCAGCTGCAGCGTGGTATGCCTGCCGCTCGTGCCGGCCTTCAGCGTGGAGATGTGGTGTATCGGGTGAACGGTAAGAATGTGACGGGTGTCAGAAGTTTTTCCAAGCTGGCGAAGAAATTTAAAGCGGGCGATGTGTTGCGTGTGATGTTGGATCGACACGGTGATCAGGTATTCGCCTTGGTAAAATTACCGAAAGCTGAAAAATAGATCTATTTAAACGGTGTCCATTCCTGATCTGCAACTTTTAAGTCGTAGCAACTGCTGCTTGTGCGAAGATGCCAAGTTGGTACTTGCCAGGCTTGCAGAGCAGGGCTTGTGCTCTTGGCAGACGGTGAATGTGGATCAAGATAAAACGTTACTGGTGCGTTATGGCATGCATGTGCCGGTGCTGTTGATGGATGGTAACGAACTATTCCGACACCGGTTAACGGAGGAAACATTGAAATCAACATTGGCGGAGTTAAATCTATGAACGATGGTGTGAATGATGGTGGCAATAGTGAAAAGAACATGGCATCGCGCTGGCTGGTGGTGCTGGGGCTGATTGTAGGCATTGGCGCGGCGGTCTGGCTGACCTTGCCCGAAGCACCGGGCAGAATGGATAAAGGCGCGCAAACGACTGATTTCAGTTTGCCGGATTTGAAGGGAACACTGCATTCTCTGCCCAAAGGTGAAGTGGTGTTGTTGAACTTTTGGGCGACATGGTGCCCGCCATGCCGCAAGGAAATTCCATCCATGGCGGAACTGCATGATAAATATGCTTCCAAAGGCTTGAAAATTATTGCGATATCGGTGGATAAACGTAGTGATGATCTGGCCAAGTTTGTAGCCGAATACAGGATGCCATTCCAGGTGTTACACGATGCCGATGGTGCGGTTGCGCGGCGTTATGGCGTATTCCGTTATCCAGAATCGTTTTTGGTTGATCGTAATGGTAAAGTCCTTCATCACCTGGTAGGTGCGGTGGAATGGATGTCGACACCGGTGACCAAGACAATCGAAAGCATGCTGAATACAACGGCTTCAGCCAGCAATGACATTCAACCAGAAAGCTGAACGACTTCTGAAGCAACATCAGAATATCGAAGCGCTGCGCAACACGCTCAAGGAACACAATTATCGTTATTACAGGCTCGATGCACCGCTCATCCCCGATGCTGAATATGATCGATTGTTGCGTCAGCTTGAAGCCTGGGAGGCGGAGCTCGGTGAGCCCGTTCCAGCCGATTCACCGAGCCAGACGGTTGGTGCGATGCCATCACAGACATTTACTGCCCGCCAACATGGTGAGCAACTATTATCATTGGCCAATGCCTTTGATGCTGAAGAAGTCGAAGCCTTTGTAGAGCGTAACCGTGAAGGGCTTGGTCTGGGCCTTGATGAGCAGCCACTGCAATTTATTATTGAACCCAAAGTTGATGGTTTAGCAGTTAATCTGCGTTATGAGTTGGGTGTATTGCGCATTGCAGCAACACGCGGTGACGGCACGACGGGGGAAGATGTCACCGATAATATTCGCACCATTAGCGATATTCCCTGGCGCTTAAATACCGCAGATCAAAGCATCGCTGATAGCATCCCTGATGTGCTGGAAGTGCGCGGTGAAGTGTATATGTCGAAAGCCGCATTTGCAGAACTCAATATCCGACAGGCTGCAGAACAGGCCGCACCCTTTGCCAATCCGCGTAATGCGGCGGCGGGCTCGTTACGACAACTGGATGCAAAAATAACGGCCAAGCGTCAGTTGAGCTTTTTTGCTTATGGTGTGGGGCTGGGAGGTCGTGATCTGGCTGGCAGCCAATCGGATTTGTTGGCTACATTGCAGACATTCGGTTTTGCCGTACAGGAAATCGCACTGGCTGGAAATGCATCTGCATTATTGAAACGTTATCAGGATTTGATGCAGCAGCGTCCTCTGATGCCGTATGAAATTGATGGCGTGGTTTATAAAGTCGATGATTTTGTTTTGCAGCAACGCTTGGGTGCAGTGGCGCGTTCACCGCGTTGGGCGATTGCGCATAAATTTCCAGCTCAAGAAGTGGTGACAGTCGTCAATGCTATTATCTGGCAGGTGGGCAGAACCGGTGTGATTACGCCGGTAGCAGATATGCAGCCGGTAGCCGTTGGCGGGGTGACGGTGTCGCGTGCGACACTGCATAATAGCGATGAGTTGCGCCGCAAACAGGTTTATGCTGGTGCGCGGGTGATTGTGCGCCGCGCTGGCGATGTGATTCCAGAAGTGGTGAAAGCCATTGAGGTGGATGAGCAGGCAGTGTTTCCCGAGCTGCCGGATTGCTGTCCGGTGTGCGGCGCTTCGGTATTTCGTGTTGAGGGTGAAGTGGCCTTACGTTGCAGTGGTGGCTTGTCGTGTTCGGCGCAACTGACCGAGCGTTTGCGCCATTTTGTTTCGCGCGGTGCAATGGATATCGAAGGCATGGGTGACAAACTGATCGCCAAGCTGGTCGATGAAGGCATGGTGTCCGATATCGCAGCCTTGTATGAACTCGATTATAGCTTATTGAGTGAATGGCAGGGCATCGGTGAGAAAAAAATAACCAATCTGCAAGCATCTATCGCGCACAGTAAACAGCAACCGTTATCACGCTTTTTGCATGCCCTTGGTATTCGGCATGTGGGTAGTGCTACAGCGGCGGCTTTGGCCAGTCATTTTGGCTCTCTGGATGTGTTGATGCAGGCCGATGAAGAAGCCCTGATTAGCGTGCCCGATGTAGGGTCCGAAGTCGCAGCCAGTATTCTCACCTTTTTTGCCGAGAGACATAATTGCGATGTGATCGGACGTTTGCTAGCTGCGGGTCTTGAACCGAGCCAGCCGCAGCAACAGATCAGCAATCACCCCTTGGCGGGCAAGACGGTTGTATTGACCGGCAGTTTTGCTGCTATTCCGCGCCGCACAGCGCAAGAGCAGTTGCGAGCCTTTGGTGTGAAACCGGCTTCATCGGTGTCGAAAAATACGGATGTGCTTATTGCCGGTGAAAAAGCAGGCTCCAAACTGAGCAAAGCACGCGATCTGGGCATCGAAATTGCTAATGAAGCACAGTTGCTGGATTGGCTGAACTGGCAGCCGCTTAAGTGACGGCTGCGCAAAATGGAACGAAACGAACAGAACTCTTGCTATAGCGCGCTTGAAACGTAAAATTGCGCCCCTTATAATACAAGAGTACCACGAACACGATTATTGTGGAGGTATTGAATTGGCTACAGCAACACTTGAATTGAACAGTATGGCACTATTTTCACGTGATGTGCGTAAAGCACCCCGTTTTGATCGTGAGGAAGAAACGCGTCTGGCCAGGCTCTGGCGTGATCATGAGGATCGCGATGCTGCACGCCAGTTGGTTGTGGCGAATTTAAGCGGAGTGTCGGCCATTGCCCGTGAATACCGTCATTTCGGTCTACCCGAAATGGATTTGATTCAGGAAGGTACGATGGGTCTGATGCATGCGGTAAAACGTTTTGATCCGGAACGCGGTTTTCGTTTGATGACTTACGCATCGTGGTGGGTACGTGCTTCGATTCATGATTTTATTTTGCGTTCATGGAGCATTGTGAAGCTCGGTACCAATAAATTGCAGCGTCGTATCTTTGCTGGCCTGCAGAAAGCCCGCAATGCTATTGCTGCGATTGATGGCCGCAAAGCCGATGAAGTCGGCGCAGAATACGGCATCAAAGGCAGTGAGTATCAGGAAACTGCCAATGCCTTTTTGCAGCGCGATGTGTCTCTTGATGCCGAGAGCGATGAGGGTGGTGATGCGCTGGTGCATGGTTTGCCAGCCTCCGATGCCACGCCGGAAGAAATTGCGATGGAATCGAACTGGGAAAGTCATCAGAAATCAATCTTGTTCACTGCGATGAAAACACTGGCTGATCGTGACCGTTGGATTGTAGAGCGCCGTCATTTGACCGAAGACCCGGCCACTTTAAAAGAGTTGGCGGAAGAGTTTGGTATATCCATTGAACGTGTGCGCCAGTTGGAAGCTCGCGCCATGAAAAAACTCAAGGCTGCTGTAGCGCATTAAGCAGACAGGCTTTTCAACATCGAATCAGAGGCGGTCCATTGGACTGCCTCTTTTCATTGTGGGGTGATGTTATCATCATCCGCGTGTAGCTCTTGAATAAACAACATGCATAAATGCTTCATGTTGTTTATTCAATCGTTGGGTAGTTGCAACCGCGACTTGCGTCGCTATTCAGCTCACCACTGATTGACTCGATTACGGCGTTGAAAAATGCTCACTTACACGACTAAGCTGTGCTTTTTCGTCTGATCTTCGAGCCAGTCAGCGGCAATCTGAACAGCTACAAGGTGCTTAAACATGCTGAACGCGGCAGGTTTATCGTGATTATAGTGAAGCAGAGGTATTATTGGTGTCAGAGCAATATTTAGCACAGGAAATTGAAGCCAAGTGGCAGCAGCGTTGGGCAGCGGCAGGGATTGATGCAGTCGCCGAAGATGATGCGCGGCCATCGTATTATTGTCTGGTGATGTTCCCCTATCCATCTGGCAATCTGCATATGGGGCATGTGCGCAACTATTGCCTCGGTGATGCGGTGGCGCGTTACAAACGCATGCAGGGTTTTAATGTATTGCATCCGATCGGCTGGGATGCGTTTGGATTGCCGGCTGAAAATGCGGCCATCAAACACAACCGCCCACCCGCCGAATGGACCTATGCCAACATCGATCAAATGCGTGTGCAGCTCAAGGGGCTGGGCTTATCGTACGACTGGAGTCGTGAAATAGCGACCTGTCATCCGGATTATTATCGTTGGGAACAATGGCTGTTCACCAAGCTGATGGAGAAGGGTTTGGCTTACCAATCCAATGCGGAAGTAAACTGGTGTGGCCCTTGTCATACGGTTCTGGCCAATGAGCAGGTGGTGAATGGTTCGTGCTGGCGATGCGATACTGCGGTTGAACGCAAGAATTTAAAACAATGGTTTATTCGCATCACCGATTATGCCGAGGAACTGCTGAGTGATCTCGATAAACTCACCGGCTGGCCGGAAAAAGTGATTGGCATGCAGCGCAACTGGATTGGCAAATCATCCGGCGCGGAAGTCTCTTTTGGCTTAGAGGATAGCAATGATAGGCTGGATATCTTTACCACCCGCGCCGATACCTTGATGGGCGTGACCTATATGGCAGTTGCGGCAGCGCACCCGCTGGCACAAAAAGCCGCCGAATCGAATCCTGAACTGGCCGTGTTTTTGGATGAGTGCAGCAGGATTTCCACCAAGGAAGCCGATGTCGAAACCATGGAGAAAAAGGGCATGGCGACAGGCTTTAACGCCATTCACCCGATCTCCGGTGAATTAGTACCGGTTTGGGTGGCGAACTTTGTGCTGATGGGTTATGGCACGGGAGCGGTGATGAGCGTGCCGGCTCATGATGCCCGCGATTTTGAGTTTGCTCACAAATATGGTCTGCCGATTAAACAGGTGATTCAATCGACCGATGGCGAGTGGGATATCGATGCAGCGGCCTTTACCGATGCGGGTGTGTTGATCAACTCCGGTGAATTTGATGCGTTGCCATCGAGCCAAGCCAAGCACGCGATTACAACATGGCTGACGGAAAATGAGAAAGGCTCCGAGCGCACTCAGTACCGTCTGCGTGACTGGCTGGTATCACGGCAGCGTTATTGGGGAGCACCGATTCCGGTTATCCATTGTGATGACTGTGGCGCGGTTGCAGTACCTGCCGATCAACTGCCGGTTGAATTACCGACCGATTTGCAACCCACCGGTGGTGCATCACCATTAAGCGAATGCGAAAGCTTTAAACATGCCGATTGCCCGCAGTGTGGCAAAGCGGCCGTGCGTGAACTCGATACCTTCGATACCTTCATGGAATCATCGTGGTACATGAATCGCTATACCAGTCCACGCGAAACCGATGCCATGGTCAATGCCGAAGCAGTGGCGCGCTGGGCTCCGGTCGATCAATATATTGGTGGTGTGGAACATGCCGTGCTGCATCTGCTGTATGCGCGTTTTTATCACAAGCTGATGCGTGATGCCGGTTTGTTTACCTCCGAACAAGGTGGTGATGAACCGTTTAAAAATCTGTTAACGCAGGGCATGGTACTCAAAGATGGCGTGAAAATGTCCAAATCCAAGGGCAACACTGTGGACCCGAAAGCGATTATTGATCGTTTTGGTGCCGATACCGCACGTTTGTTCACCCTCTTTGCTGCGCCACCGGAGAAAGAGCTGGAATGGAATGATGCAGCGGTAGAAGGCTCACATCGCTTTCTAAAACGGGTATGGCGTTTGCTGGAACGCTTGGATGAGTCGGCTCCGACAAACGATGGTGTAGATGATCCGGCAGCAGTCAAAGCTATGCGTTTAATCATTCACAGCACCATCAAAAAAGTCACCCATGCGTTTGAACAGGGTTTTGCATTTAACGTGGCGATTGCGGCTTTGATGGAATTATCCAATGGGCTGCAAGCCTATGTTCCGCAGGGCGCGACTGGCATGGCAACATATCGTGAAGGCGTGCAAGCGCTGGTGACGATGCTGGCTCCATTCGTGCCGCATTTCGCTTGTGAACTAGGCGAGCGGCTGGCCATGGATAGGATGGCAGTGATCAGCAGTTGGCCGATCGTTGATGAAGCAGCATTGGTGCAGGATGAGATTACGCTGGCTGTGCAGGTGCAGGGTAAACGGCGTGGTGAGATTCGGGTCCGTAAAGATGCATCGCAAGAAGAAGCTATGGCTGCGGCATTGGCCGATGCGGACATCAGCCGCTGGATGGATGGCATGCAGGTGGTGAAGGTAATTCTGGTGCCCGGTCGCTTGCTAAACCTCGTGGTTAAACCAGCATGATACAACAGCTACGCGGCACTTTGCTGGCCGTGCTGTTGGCCTTGGCCCTGAATAGCTGCGGTTATCATATGGTTGGTCATGGCGATGGTGCTGGTGGTGCGATCCCCGCTGATGTAACGCTGTTGAGCCTGGCTGGCAATGCCAAGCCAGCTGTGTTGGTGGCACTGCGCCAGCGTTTGCAATCGGATCGTTATGCGATTGTCGAGGCCAATGGTGTTGAAGCGAACACGACAGGGGATGAAACAACCTTTGCCATGTTGTATGTCACGGTCTCGCCGTTGGTGTTTACCCCATCGACGTTTGATGCAACAGGCATTGCGACACAATATCGCATGATATTCAGTGGCTCGTTACTTTTGGAGCGGCAGGGTGAGATAATTTGGCAAAGTGGCATGGTTCAACGTCAGGGCGATGTGTTTGTTAGTGCCGAGCCGACCAGTATCGAGGCTTCGCGCGAACGGCTATTGGCCGATTTGCGTAAACAGTGGTTATCGGATGCCGTCGGTCGCATGCGTTCCGGCTTTTAATACGGCGGTATTCAAGTGCGCCTGAGTCCCGAGCGGTTGTTGCCGCCACAACATCATATTTATTATCTATTTGGTGCGGATCACGATGCCTTGTTTGAGGCGGCGGAATCGTTGTTGGCGGCAGGCGATGATGCGCATCGCATGCGTGTGGATGTGAACGAACTGGCTCGCATCGAAGAAGCATCCAGGAATCAGGGTTTGTTCGGCCCATCACGGTGTTATGCCTTGGTACGCAATGCTCAATCGGCCAATCCGAAACAAGCGGCACACTTATTGAAATTATTAGATACGTTGTCCAGTGACCATCGTTTGATTGTCTGTGCGCCGGGCATGGATTGGAAGAAGGCGTTGCATAAAAAACTGCAGGCGGTTGCAAAACTGCCACAGTGTGAATTCAAACTGCCGGATGAAGCTGGATTTGCACGTTGGCTGGATCATGAGTTACAACAATCAGCCTTGAATGTTAAGCCAGAAGCGGTGTTGTGGATGGCGGAGAGCCTGCATGGCATGCGCTTGGCGGCGCGCCAGATGATTGAGCGTTTGCGCTGGTATGATGGCGGCAAAGGGGAAGCCTTGGGGCTGGATGTGGTCGCGGAGTTGCTCGGTGAGCGAGCGCCGCGTGCTCTGGAAGACTGGTGCCATGCGACCGCCATGCGTGAGCCGCAAGCTGTAGGTCTGGCGCAACATCTACTGCGCGATCAACAGGTGGCTGAAGTGCAGATGATTTCGTGGCTGGGTACACGCATGCAGCAGCTGTTAATGTATTGCTGGTTTCAGGCCAAACGCGAACGCAATCCCTTGCAGGCGGCCAAAGTGTTTGGTGATGCGCGGCATCAGGTGGCCAAAGAAGCGGCGTTGTGGTCAGGCTCGGAGTTAACGGCTGCGCTACACCATATTGTGCAAGCTGAAAAACGCATCAAGGGCGCATCGGTTGAGGATAAAGGCATTGTGATTGAGCAGCTGACCTTGGACTTGATTGATCAACAGCGTTTGCTGGCGACATGAGTGTAGGCCGTAATCATCCGCCGTCGCATGATTGGTTAGCCTTTGAACGCGAGCATGTATGGCACCCCTATGCCAGCATGAAATCACCCATCCCCGCTTATGCCGTAAAACGCGCTGCAGGTGTGTATTTGGAATTTGAAGATGGCCGGCACGTGATCGATGGCATGTCGTCATGGTGGAGCACGATTCACGGTTATAATGTGCCGGAGTTGAATGCTGCGGTCGAAAAACAATTGAAAAACATGTCGCATGTGATGTTTGGCGGCTTAACCCATCAGCCAGCAGCTGATCTGGCCGAGAAGCTGCTCGCCATTGCACCTGCGAATATGAATCATGTGTTTTTTGCCGATTCGGGTTCGGTGGCGGTGGAAGTGGCGATGAAGATGGCGCTGCAATTTTGGCAGGCGACTGGTAAGCGAGAGAAAAATAGATTGTTAAGCATTCGTTCGGGTTACCATGGGGATACCTTTGGCGCGATGAGTGTGTGTGATCCGGATGCGGGCATGCACCATTTGTTTTCATCATTGCTCGCCGAACAACTGTTTGTCGATGCCCCGACGGCTGTTGATGATGATGCTTGGGATGCATCGCATATCGATGCTTTTGAACGCACCATTGCAGCCCATCAGCATGAGCTGGCGGCGGTGATTCTCGAACCGATTGTGCAGGGGGCGGGCGGCATGCGTTTTTATGCGCCGGAGTTTTTGCGTCAGGTGCGGCTGCTGTGTGACGAATACCATGTGTTGCTTATTCTCGATGAAATTGCCACAGGATTTGGCCGGACGGGAACCATGTTTGCTTGTGAGCAGGCAGGAATTGAGCCGGATATTATGTGTGTGGGCAAAGCCTTAACCGGTGGTTACATGAGCTTGGCCGCAACCTTATGCTCAAGGGCTGTTTGCGATGGTATTCATCAGGATGGTTCGGGTGTGCTAATGCACGGCCCCACTTTCATGGCGAATCCACTGGCTTGTGCGGTGGCATTGGCCAGCATCGAATTGTTGTTGGCTTCACCCTGGCAGCAGCGGGTGCAAGCGATTGAGCAGCAGTTGCGGCAGCAGTTAAGTCCGTGTTTGTCGTATGATGCTGTTGCCGATGTACGAATCAAAGGTGCGATTGGGGTGCTTGAAATGCACCGCGCGGTGGATGTGGAGGCTGTTCAACAGGTTCTGATCGAACACGGAGTTTGGTTGCGCCCCTTTGGCAAGCTGCTGTATACCATGCCGCCATTGGTGATTCGTCCAACTCAGCTTGGTCGCATTACATCGGCCATGGAGCATGTCTGCGCTCACGAGCAGGGATGATTGATTCGACGGGTTCACCGGCCGGATGGCTAATTACAGAAACACTTCCCAACATCGACACTGCGGCGACTGCTAACACCGCTTTCAGGGCTCCAAAAACGAATCCATAGCTGCGCATCACAAGCGGCGACTGCCGGTGTTTCAAACAATCCCGCCCATATCGCTGTGTCCGGATCAAATTGTTCTTTGCGCTTTTCGGTTTCCCGAATCGTCCAAGCTCCTGCAGCAGCGCCTGTAGCGGCAGTGGCAATCTGCCGCTTATTGCCCACTTTACGATTGCGGTAGCGATCAAAAAGAACTCCGGAAGCACCGATCATGGCAGGGATATTGTTCGAAGCATGTTCGGTGACAGCGCCGGCGCTAGCCTTGGATGGCATGATCTTTTTACCCTTGATTTCGAGGCTGGCAGCAACAACCCCCACATCCCATCGGGTGCGTGACATATCAATTTTCACATCCAGCAAGTTTTTATCGATGCGTTTGAGTTCGGTATCAAATTTATACCCTGCCCATTCCCCTTTGACCTCACATATGCCATTGCTTGCTTGCCCTGCAACAACGCCACTGATGGTGCTGGCTTTGTTGCCCGTTGTGCATGAGGCCAACAGGACAAAGAAACAATAGGCTAAAACTTTCCATAGTGCTAACACGGCATCTCCGTAAAAAAACAGATTGAACCAGACCCTTTGCGGATGACTCTTGCTTGCAAACCTATACTAATTTGAGCCGTTTCTCTAAGCATCTTAGAATTGGGTTTCCGAATAGAGTTCCGAAAATGACGCGCTTTTACGCAGACCATCAAATGATAAACGTTAATTTCATGCGATTCCCCTAGTCTGTTTGTATCTATGCTATGGAGGAATAGCGAGAGGAAATCGCTATGTGATTAGACCTCCCTAAAAAACACTCAACAGGTTGGTTTATAACAATAAGTTTACAATTATGATGGTGTGGAGTGCAAAGGCTGCTAGCATTTCCACCCAAAAGGTTTGCACATGATACGCGAAGATGATGATCGACACATCGACGGACTAGCAAATAAGGCATAACACAAATACCCCTAAATCGTACCATATTGCTCCGGATTGCAGATCGGATTAGAATTGTCGCATATAGTTGATAGAGGTGCTGCATGCTGAGGTTAACCAAATTAACGGATTACGGTATTCTGCTGATGACACAGATGGATTCATCCCAACAGGTGCGTTTTTCTGCGGCGGAATTGGCCGATGCAACGCATATCCCCACACCGACTGTTAGCAAAATTCTACAAATGTTATTGCATAAAGGTATGCTGCATTCCATGCGTGGTGCCAAGGGTGGCTATGAGTTGGCTCGCCCGGCCAGTAAAATAAATGTGCGTGATGTGATCGGTGTCTTTGAAGGCTCGATTGCGTTGACCGAATGCAATCTCGATGATGGCGGTTCTTGCGAGCAACATGATGTCTGCTCAACCAGCAAAAACTGGAAACGCATCAATCAGGCTGTGCGGCAGGCTTTGGAAGATATTTCGCTGGCCGATTTGATCGAGCAGGACTTTGTGCCTGTTTTTCGCTTGCAGCGCGGTATCGTCATTCATAACGACAACGCAATCAGCAGAGCAGAGGTGGCCTGATGAGTAATCCCGAAGTGAAACAGAAAACTGAACGCTCCCAGAAAACAGAGCCCAAACCGGAAGAGTTCACCAACAATGAATATGCAGCTGGTTTTGTTACCGACATTGAAACCGATACTCTGCCACCGGGCTTGAATGAAGATGTGATTCGTCATATCTCGGCCAAAAAAGATGAGCCGGAATGGTTGCTGAACTGGCGTTTGGAAGCCTATCGCCACTGGCTGACCATGACGGAGCCGCACTGGGCACATGTAAATTATAAACCGATCGATTATAAGTCGATCTCGTATTATTCCGCCCCAAAATCGAAAGAGGATGGTCCCAAGAGCCTGGATGAAATCGATCCGAAATTATTGGAAACCTACGAAAAATTGGGCATCCCCTTGCGCGAGCAGGAGTTCTTGGCTGGCGTGGCTGTGGATGCGGTATTCGATTCGGTATCGGTAGCGACGACCTTTAAAGGAAAACTGAAAGAAGTCGGCGTGATCTTTTGCCCGATTTCAGAAGCTGTGCGTGAATACCCGGATCTGGTGCAACAATACCTTGGCACAGTAGTTCCGAGCGGTGATAATTTTTATGCTGCACTCAATGCTGCAGTATTTACCGATGGCTCCTTTGTTTATATCCCCAAGGGTGTGCGTTGCCCGATGGAGTTATCGACCTATTTCCGCATCAATGCACTCAACACTGGTCAATTTGAACGCACCTTGATCATTGCTGATGCTGGCGCTTATGTGTCCTATCTGGAGGGCTGTACTGCACCGCAACGCGATGAAAATCAGCTGCATGCCGCAGTCGTAGAGCTGGTATTGCTGGAAGATGCACAGATCAAATATGCCACGGTGCAAAACTGGTATCCGGGAGATGAAAACGGTGTGGGTGGTATTTATAACTTCGTCACCAAACGCGCCGAATGCCGTGGAGATCGCGCCAAAGTCAGCTGGACACAAGTGGAAACAGGCAGTGCGATTACTTGGAAATATCCCAGCTGCGTGTTGCGCGGTGATGATTCGGTGGGTGAGTTTTATTCGGTCGCCCTGACCAAAATGCGTCAGGAAGCCGATACCGGCACCAAGATGATTCACATCGGCAAGCGCACCAAGAGCACCATTGTCTCCAAGGGTATTGCTGCCGGTCACGGCCAGCAGGCTTATCGCGGGCTGGTGCACATTGGTAAAAATGCCGATGGGGCACGTAATTTCACCCAGTGCGATTCCTTGTTGATTGGTGACCAATGCGGTGCGCACACCTTCCCCTATGTGGAAGTAAAAAACCCGACAGCTACGATGGAGCATGAAGCGACGACTTCAAAAATTGGTGAAGATCAGCTGTTTTATTGTCGCCAGCGCGGCATCTCCGAAGAAGATGCCGTGAACATGATCGTCAACGGCTTCTGCAAAGATGTCTTCAACGAATTACCGATGGAATTCGCTGTCGAAGCAAACCGTTTGATGGAAGTCTCGCTTGAAGGCGCGGTGGGCTAGAGATAAAGGCGTGCACCGCAGAATAGACGGAGTTACGCAGGGTAAAACAAGATAATTACTGACGAACGCAGGAAAAATATATTCCTCGGAGTCGCAGAAACGCAGAGAAATCCTTAAACGACTTACTCTGCGCAACTCTGCGTCCTCTGCGGTAAAAGGTATTGAATATGTTAAAAATTGAAAATTTACATGCCTCGGTGGCAGGCAAAGAAATCCTCAAAGGCATCAACCTAACGGTTGGAGCTGGTGAGGTGCATGCAATTATGGGGCCGAATGGGTCCGGCAAATCGACGCTATCCAATGTCATTGCCGGTCGCGATGGTTATGAAGTTAGCGCGGGCTCGGTGACCTATCAGGGTCACGATTTGCTGGCCATGGCACCGGAAGAGCGGGCTTGGGCAGGTGTATTTCTGGCTTTTCAATATCCGGTCGAAATACCCGGTGTAAACAATACTTATATGTTGAAAGCTGGCGTGAATGCCAAACGCAAACACCAGGGCGAGCAGGAACTCGATGCCATTGATTTCATGCAATTGGTCAAAGAAAAAGCCAAACTGGTGGAACTCGATCAATCCTTTTTGTCACGCGGTGTGAATGAGGGTTTTTCCGGCGGAGAGAAAAAACGCAATGAAATCTTTCAGATGGCGGTATTGGAGCCAGCTTTAGCGCTGCTGGATGAAACCGACTCTGGGCTGGATATTGATGCCCTGCGTATTGTGGCGCATGGCGTGAACGCACTACGTCGCGACGATCGTTCGATCATTATGGTCACCCATTATCAGCGTTTGCTTGATTATATCGAGCCGGATTTTGTGCATGTGCTGGTCGATGGAAAAATCCTCAAATCCGGAGATAAGAGTCTGGCTCTGGAGCTGGAGTCACGCGGCTATGACTGGGTGAAGGCTGAAGCGGCATGAGTCAGTCCACCGACTCCACGCTCGATAGCGCACATTTGCCCGGCAATGCTGGCGTGCAAGCACTGCGCTGCTTGGCTGCCGATACGTTTGCCCGTTTGGGAGTGCCAAGCAAGCGCGCCGAAGACTGGAAATATACCGATTTATCCCGTTTGACTGCCGTTCTCGGTGAATCATGGTGGCTGGCAAGGCCGCAACAAATCATGACTGGTGACATCGATAGCATCGATGATCTGGATGCTTATCGCCTGGTATTCGTTGCGGGTCAATTTCAGCCGGAGCAATCGAATATACCGGCGGGTGTGCAGCTATTGCCATTGTCTGATTTCTTAGCCAATGATGCAGATGACCGTGGCCATTGCCTGTTTAAGCTGGATGAAAATGCACCCCTGTTCAGTGGCTTGCTCGCTGCCAATACGGCATTCGCCAGTGATGGCCTGTGCGCCTGCATTGGTGACGGCGTGCAGCTCGACAAACCCTTGTACGTGATCCATGTCGGCAACAGCACAGCGCATGTATTGAATGGTCTGATGTTAGGGCGCAATGCGGAAGCGACCCTGATTGAACATTTTGTAGGCACAGGTAGTGATCAGGCTGGTCTGAGTAATATCGCCACCTATCTGCGGCTCGGCGAAAATGCAGACCTAAAACATTACCGCCTGCAGCTGGAAAGCGACAAACAATTCCATATTGGCCGCGTTGAAGTCAAACAGGCACGTGATAGCCGTTATACCCTGCATGCGGTGGAACTCGGTGCGAACTTATCACGGGCGGATATTGTAGTCGATCTAGCAGAGCCGGGTGCAGCGTGCGAACTCCATGGCTTATTTGTCGCTTCCGGTCGCCAGCATATCGATCATCATACCCGCATTGATCATAGCGCACCGCATTGCCGCAGCCGTGAAAACTATCGCACCGTACTTGATGGCCGTGCGCATGCGGTATTTAATGGTAAAATAGTGGTGGCTGAAGGTGCTGTAAAAACCGACTCGGCGCAATCGAATGGAAATCTGTTGTTATCAAAAAATGCCGCGATTGATACCAAACCGGAACTGGAAATTTATAATGATGATGTAAAATGCGC
>CAZKHV010000002.1:16253-23924 GCA_964552605.1 uncultured Zetaproteobacteria bacterium
CCGCGATTGATACCAAACCGGAACTGGAAATTTATAATGATGATGTAAAATGCGCTCACGGCGTAACCGTCGGGCAATTGGATGAGGATCAATTGTTTTATCTAAAATCACGCGGTTTATCGGAAGATGAAGCTCGTCAATTGCTCACCTTCGCTTTTGCCGATGAAATTCTTACCGCCATGGATATCTCAGCCGTGCGCCGCTTTATTGAGCACAAAGCATTTGCCAAGCTGCCCAATATGTCCGACCTGGAAGGTCTGTTAGGATGAATAATATCTCACCACAATGGCACGAAGCCACAAAGGAGAAGCACAATCATATGTTTTTTGTCTCTCTCTGTGTCGTTGAGTCTTTGTGGTTTAAAAAGGATTGATGATGTTTGATGTGCAAAAAATCCGTGCCGATTTCCCGATTTTAACGCAACAGCTATACGGTAAGCCGTTAGCGTATCTGGATAACGCCGCCACCACGCAAAAACCGCAATGTGTGATTGATGCGGTCAGCCATTATTACGAAAATGACAACGCCAATGTGCACCGTGGTGTACATGCGCTTTCCGAGCGTGCTACGGCGGATTATGAAGCGGCACGCAAACGCATTGCTGCTTTTTTTAATGCACGTCATGAGTCCGAAGTGATCTTCACACGCGGCACAACAGAAGCGATCAATTTGATTGCCTCATCATGGGGTGGAGCCAATATCAAAGCCGGTGATGAAGTGCTTATCACCCACATGGAACACCATTCCAATATCGTGCCATGGCAGATGCTCTGCGAACGTGTTGGTGCAACATTAAAAGTCGCTCCGATCAATGATGCGGGTGAGTTGATCATGGATGCTTTTGAAGCGCTACTCTGTGAGCGCACCAAGTTGGTCGGTGTGGTACACATGTCCAATGCGCTCGGCAGCATCAATCCGGTGGCTCAGATGATTGAAAAAGCCCATGCCGTCGGTGCCACCGTACTTGTCGATGGTGCGCAAGCTGCGGCTCATTTGGCCGTGGATGTGCAGGCCATGGATTGCGATTTTTATGTTACCAGTGCGCATAAAATGTATGGCCCGACCGGTATCGGGGTATTGATCGGGAAAACCGACATCCTCGAAGCCATGCCGCCCTACCAAGGTGGCGGTGACATGATTCGCATGGTGACGTTTGAGAAAACCGAATACAACGACATCCCCTACAAATTTGAAGCGGGCACACCGCATATCGCCGGTGCCATTGGCTTTGGCAAGGCCATCGAATACATCCAAGACATCGGTTTTGAGGCCATCGGAAGACGTGAAAAAGAATTATTAAGCTACGCAACCGCCAAGGCTGAAGCCTTTGATGGGCTGCGTCAGATTGGTACGGCCAAAGAAAAAGCCTGTGTGTTGTCGTTTGTGCTCGATAGTGTGCATCCGCATGATCTGGGTACGATTGTTGATCGTGAAGGGGTTGCCATCCGCGCTGGTCATCATTGTGCCATGCCGGTGATGCAATTCTTTAAAGTACCAGCCACCGCACGCGCTTCGTTCTCAATTTACAATACTGAGACGGAAGTCGATGCACTATTTAGCGCTTTGAAAAAAGCACAGGATATTTTCGCATGAACAGATGCACCATAAAGCTAACTCACCGTAGAGGTTGCCGTGTTTGATTTAAGAGATTTGTATTTGCAGGTGATTGTCGATCACAACAAAACACCACGTAATTTTGGCGTGCTGAAACATTATAACCACGATGCCGATGGCTATAACCCGCTCTGTGGTGATCGTTTGCATGTTTATGTGCATATCAATGACGATGGCATCATCGAAGACCTGTCGTTTGAAGGCGAGGGTTGCGCGATTTCAGTCGCCTCCGCTTCGCTCATGACCGAAGCCTTGAAAGGCAAAGCAGTGGCCGAGTTCCCTAACACATTTGCCGATTTTCAACACATGGTCACAGCAGATGTCAGCGAAGAGCCGGACGATGAAAAACTGGGCAAACTCGCGGTATTGGCTGGAGTGCGTGAGTTCCCCAGTCGTATTAAATGTGCTGTACTGTGTTGGCATACCCTTAAATCCGCCGTAGAAGATTCCCATATCGTGGCGAAGACGGAATAGGATACTATCATGAACAGTTCAACCAAGATGATTACCACCACACGCGATATTGATGCCATCCTGATTCCATTGGGTACGCCGGTGATTATTCCTGCCGGTGCCAGCGTGATGATCACCCAAGAGCTCGGCGGCACGTATACCGTCAGTGTCAACGGCAACCTGGCTCGCATCGAGGGTAAGGATGGTGATGCGCTGGGCTTCAGCAACGATGACGAGCCCACAACGGCGCCTATCGAAAGCGCCCACGGCAGCGTCGATGAACAAGCCTCGCAGGGCAGCGTTGATGAACAAGCCTTGCAGGATGCTCTGAAAACCTGTTTCGACCCTGAAATCCCCGTCAACATTGTTGATCTGGGGCTGATCTACGATTGCCACGTCGTCGATACCGATGACGGTGGTAATCATGTGGACATTGTGATGACCTTAACTGCTCCGGGTTGCGGCATGGGACCATTTATTGTCGATGATGTACGTGCCAAGATACTCGGCGTCGAACATGTTGATGATGTGCATGTGGAGCTGGTTTTTGATCCAGCCTGGGATCGTGCCATGATGAGCGATGAAGCACGTTTGCAACTGGGTATGTTTTAATGGCGGACTGGATGGATGTTGCTCCCGCCAATGAATTGCTGCCGGGGAATCGCACCGTCGTTAACACACCCTATTGCGAAATCGCTATATTCAATCTCGATGGCCACTATTACGCCATTGAAGATGTCTGTAGTCACGATGGTGGTGAACTGGCCAGTGGTAAATTAGCCACCGGAGAGGGTGAAGGCGATCAAATCATCTGTCCACGTCACGGAGCCCGTTTTTGTATTCGTAATGGGCGGGCTTTAACACCACCGGCTTATGAAGATATCGATACCTTTCCTGTGCGCGTAGAAAACGGCATGGTGCAAGTCGATATTGATGACTAAAGCCGAGGCAAAACCGAATCGCGCAGCCTGCCGCAGTTGCCGCCATTATTTTATTACCTGGGATCCCAACAGCCCACACGGCTGTAGAGCCTTCGGTTTTAAGTCTGCCATGCTGCCCTGTCTCGATGTGCAATCCGCCTCCAGCCTGCAATGTTTAAAACACCAACCGAAAAATAAAAAAGTACCATGATTCTTCGGGCAATCGGGCTACTATACGCCCATGCCTGATCACCCACACAAACACCTACACACTTTCACCAATGCCAATGATTGGTACACAGCAGCCATGCAGCGCACATCACTCTGTAAAGCTGCTGAATCTGCTCAACGTCAAAAGCAAGCCGATGCACATAATTGCGAGCAAAACATCCACGATGCCGATGCACTGGCCGATCAACAGCTCTACATTCAAGGTAAAATGGACAGCAATGAATACCAGAACTACCTGCTGTTCAAACACTCAAAACAATAAAGACCTATGCCTGAATTCGATCTATCCCTCGCTATCTATGGCCTTGCTGTTGGATTGGGAGCAGGTCTATGCGGTGGTTTAATGGCAGGCCTTGCCGGTATCGGTGGCGGCTTGGTTTATGTGCCCATGTTCTACGCGCTGATGCCCGCACAGAACAAAAACATGAGTGCCTATATCTTCGCCAGTCTTGTCGCGATTATTATCACCGGCTTTTTTTCATCGCGTTCTCACTGGCGTCTGGGTCATGTCGATACAATATATTTACATGTGTTGTTGCCCGGTTTAATCATCGGTGCAGGCTTTGGTTTATGGAGCACCTTGCATGTGCCCGGCACATGGATTCTATTTGCTCTTGCCGCCTTAAATGCTTGGATTGCCTTCGATTACAGCCATGCCTTACAATCAACACCACAGCCTAAAACAACACTCACTCTATTTTCCGGCCCCATCGGCCTGATCTCCGGCTTGTTGGGCATAGGAGGGGGCACCATGCTGGTGCCATTGTTGCGCCGCTCTCTTACGTTACGGCACGCGGTTGGCACATCTGCCGTTTGTGGTTTCAGCATGGCCATGGCTGCGGTAACAATCAACATCAGCCTTGAGGCCGATTGGTATCGCATGCTCAGCTCTCAATGGAGCTTCCTATTCGCAGCATGGCTCGGTATTGGCCTTATTTTACCGCACAGCATCAATTGGTCTGCACGGCTGCATGAAAACATGGACGAGCCTGTCTTGCGTATGGTACTCAAAACAATGTTTATATGTTTATCGGCCAGCCTGTTTATGGCCGCGCTGGTCAGCTTCAGCCAAGCTTAGAACAGCCTTATGCCAATGGGCTGCCCGGTCGTTGCCATGGTATTTTGTCGTACGATTCGATGGCAATACGCATCACCAAACCGAGTGCCGCCAGCATAGTGACCAAGGCCGATCCACCATAACTGATAAAGGGTAACGGCAGGCCAACAACAGGAAAGATGCCCGATACCATGCCGATATTAACGGTAATATAGAGTGTGAATATGGATGCGATACCGATGCATAACATCGAACCAAAACGATTATGAGCGCGCTGGCCGATGATCAGAATGCGTGAGATCAGTACAGCATACAAAATCAAGAGCAAGAATACCGCAATCAACCCGCCTTCTTCCGCCAGCACCGAAAAGATGAAATCCGTATGTTGCTCGGGTAAAAAGTGCAATCGTGCCTGTGTCCCCTGCAAAAAACCTTTGCCCAGAATACCACCGGAACCAATCGCAATCGCCGACTGAATCACATGATAACCGGCTCCAAGCGGATCCGACTGTGGATCAAGCAGAGTAAGCACACGCTGTTTTTGATAAGCGTGCATGAAATGCCACAAGACAGGCAACGAGGCCAAACCGGCCACAACAGCCAGCCCAAACAAACGCCAGGGTAAACCGGCAGCAATCAACAAGGCGACCATAGCAAACAACAATACCAGAGTCGTACCCAAATCGGGCTGGTTGAGAATCAATGCGGCAGGCACAGCAACCAGCAGCAAGGGCACAGCGATATTGATCCAACCACGCGCTTCACGCGTCGCAAACCAGCTGGCCAATACAAACATCAGCGCCCATTTAATAATTTCGGAGGGTTGAATATTGGCCACACCCAAATCCAGCCAGCGCCGTGCCCCCATATGAATATCGCCAATCAACGGAACCAGCATCAACAACAGCAAGCCCACCGCATACATCGGCCAACTCACCAATCCCAAGACTCGCAACGGGACAAAACAAAGCACGATAAAAGCTGCCATGCCCGCAGCCCAAAACACCATCTGTTTGTACCACAAGCCCATATCGCCCTGATAAACAGCCGCATAAAGCACACATAGACCGAGTGCTGCAAGACAGCACAGACTGGCAAGCAACACCCAGTCGAGAGAAAACAAGACCCGTTTCATGGTTTTGCCACCACCTTAGGCTGAATATTTGCCGCCGCAGCAGCTTGCCGATCCGCCATCACCCGAATGATCGCAGCAGCCACCGGTGCCGCATCACTACCACCATGACCACCATGCTCAACAAACACAGCGATAGCGATTTGAGGTTTTTCATACGGCGCATAACCCATAAACCAAGCATGATCCTTATGATGGCGCAGCACTTCGGCATTACTTAATTTATTTTTCTTCGACTTGGATAGTTTGACCACCTGCGCCGTGCCTGTTTTGCCCGCCGCCGTCCATGGCGCTGAGCCCAAAGCCCGGTGTGCCGTACCTCTAGGGCTGCGTACCACATCACGCATGGCCACTTGAATGCTATGCAAATGCTCCGCTTTCACATCCACCTGATGCAACACTTCAGGGCTTTGCCCAGCCAACAACTGTGGTTTGAGAATAGCACCACCATTGGCAATCGCAGCCGCTAAACGAGCAATTTGCAACGGTGTTGTTGTCAAAGCCCCCTGCCCAATGCCGGTGATCATGGTTTCACCACGAAACCACTTCTTACGTTTACTCTGTGAATTTTTCATTGCAGCCATCATATACGGACTCTGAGTCGGAATCGTACCACGCGACTCCGGTGTTAAATCAATATGCGTTTTCGCACCCAAGCCCCATTCATGCGCCGCATCGGAGATCGCCGCCATACCCAATTGATCGGCCAGTTTATAAAAATACACATCACACGATTGTACAATCGCATCATGCATCGCAACCTTATTATGGCCGATGCGTTTCCAACAATGCAAGCGACGATCAGAAAATTCCACATAACCGGGGCAAAAGGTCGAGCCTTGTGCCAAATGAGCGCCATCGCGCAAACCGGCTAAACCGGTCACCAGTTTGAATGTCGAAGCCGGTGGATAAGCCGCCTGAATAGCTCGATTAAGTAATGGCTTTTCAGGATTATTCAACCAAGCCTGCCACTGCGCCGATTCAAGCCCTGTAATAAATCGATTGGTATCATAACCCGGTTTGCTAAGCATCACCAAGATGCCGCCCGTCTTTACATCCATCACCACCACAGCACCGGTTCGATCACCAAGCGCATCGGAAGCCGCCTGCTGAACCTCTGTATCGAGAGCCAGGTGAATTGTCTCTCCCATCAGCGGCGCTGTTCGATTCAGCACCGCAATACGCCGGCCATGCGCATCCACCTCTTCACGCTGATGCCCCAAATGTCCATGCAGTGTTGTTTCAAACGATTTCTCTATCCCGGTGCGACCAATAAACTCCGAGGGCAAGTAACCGGCTTTAACATCACGGCGATTGGCCAGCGACAAATAGCCAATCACATGCGATGTCAATTCAGCAAAGGGATATTGCCGATAACTGCCCGCCTGCACATCCACACCCGGATAATGATGCAATCGTGCCGCCAGCGGAGATACATCCGACCATTGCAGCTTATCATCCAACAATACCGATCGATCAGGGCGGGTACGCTTGATTCTCTTGACGATTAACGCCACTTTTTTATCCGACCAATGCAACAACTGCGCCAACCTGCGCAGCGTTTCTGGCTGATTATCGACCCGCTCCGGAATCAAGGAAACAATATAATCAATACGGTTTACAGCCAGCCCTTTGCCCTGTGCATCAATAATTTCACCACGTACAGGTAATACCGGCACAATATTCAGCCGATTCTGATCCGCCTGCAATTTGTATTTATCATGTTCAAGCCATTGCAATTGCAAGATTTGAAACAATAGCAAACCCAAAAACAGCGGTATTGCTGCAAAAAAACAAAGCATGCGCGTATCAAAGCGCTGGCGAATCTCAAGCTGCTTGTTGCTCATATTGCCTCGTCAACACATGCCAAACTGGCACACACAGGCATAAGGTTAAGAAGCATGCCTGCAAGCTCCAACCCCAAGCCGGTAGTGCCAATAAACCGACCAACATCAAGATCACCCGTTGTGGCAGACCTGCACCAAGGTGCTGATCCAGATAAATCATGGCCAAGGGAATGATCGCCATGATGATCAACACCGGCCCCAGCGACCAATACAGCACCAAATCATGAATCAGGGCACAGGGTAAAACCCATAACCAATTGTGCCGATGTGCCAGCAGGCTGGCCAACAGCAAGGCCAACGCCCAGTCCGGCTGGGTCATGGTATTGGAAAACGCCAAATTCAAACTGATTCCAAGCAAAGCCAGTACAGGCATGATGATAGCAACCATCATGGTGCGGCGTGCTGCTCGGGTGAATG
>CAZKHV010000003.1:0-22157 GCA_964552605.1 uncultured Zetaproteobacteria bacterium
GTATCGCGTATAATCCGGAAGAATTTGAACAGATTGCAGCATCCGGTTTGGATGCCTCTCCGACCGATGAGATTTTGATTGAAGAATCGATCATCGGCTGGAAAGAGTATGAAATGGAAGTCATGCGTGATCACGCGGATAACTGTGTGATCATTTGTTCGATTGAAAATCTCGATCCAATGGGTGTGCATACCGGTGATTCGATTACGGTTGCTCCAGCACAAACCCTGACAGATAAAGAATATCAACGTATGCGTGATGCCTCGATTGCCATTTTGCGTGAAATCGGTGTGGAAACAGGCGGCTCGAATGTGCAGTTCGCGGTCAATCCAGCCGATGGCCGTTTGATTATTATTGAAATGAATCCACGTGTGTCGCGTTCTTCTGCTTTAGCCTCGAAAGCAACCGGTTTCCCGATTGCCAAGATCGCAGCCAAATTGGCTGTGGGTTACACACTCGATGAAATTCGTAATGATATTACCGGCGAAACCTACGCAGCCTTTGAGCCGACGATTGATTATGTGGTCACTAAATTACCGCGTTTCGCGTTTGAAAAATTTCCCGGTGCCGATACGCGATTGACCACACAAATGAAATCCGTCGGTGAAGTCATGGCCATTGGTCGCAGCTTTACCGAAAGCATGGGCAAAGCCATGCGTGGTCTGGAAGTGGACTCTTGTGGTTTTGATAAATCTATTCCGGATGATGTGGATGCGGCTGCATTCATACAGGAAAAGCTGGCAGTGCCGGGCGCGGAACGTTTGTGGTGGGTTGGTGAAGCCTTACGTTTAGGCGAGAAGGCGGGGTGGTCGGAGCAGAAAGTATTTGATGTGACCAAAATCGATCCATGGTTTGTGCGTGAAATTGCCACCGTGATTGCCTTGGAAGAATCCTTGGCCGGGCGCAATGTGGCGGAGCTTTCTGCAATCGAATGGAAACAGGCTAAACGCGAAGGTTTATCGGATATGCGTTTGGCGATGTTGTTGGTTTGTTCGGAAAGCACAGTGCGTGAAACACGCAAGGCTGCCGGTGTGAATCCTGTGTTTAAACGTGTCGATACCTGTGCGGCTGAGTTTGTTGCCAAAACTCCCTATTTGTATTCGACTTATGAAGAAGAATGCGAAGCGGCTCCAACAGATAAAAAGAAAATCATGGTTTTGGGTGGCGGTCCGAATCGCATTGGGCAGGGCATCGAGTTTGATTATTGTTGTGTGCATGCTGCTTTTGCATTATCGGAGGATGGTTATGAAACCATCATGGTTAATTGCAATCCAGAAACCGTTTCAACCGATTATGACACCTCCGATCGTTTGTATTTTGAGCCACTGACCTTTGAAGATGTGATGGCCATTGTTGATATTGAACAGCCCATCGGTGTTATTGTGCAATTCGGTGGCCAGACTCCATTGAAGCTGGCCGAGTCCTTGGAAGCTGCCGGTGTGCCGATTATCGGCACCAGTCCGGACATGATCGACTTGGCTGAAGATCGCGAACGTTTTCAGCAGTTGTTGCACGATTTAAACTTAAAACAACCGGAGAATGGTACGGCACGCTCGACAGAGGAAGCCGTCAGTGTGGCCAATGAAATAGGTTATCCGGTTGTAGTGCGTCCTTCCTATGTGCTCGGTGGCCGTGCAATGCAGATTGTACACAATGAAAAAGGTTTGTTGCGCTATATGAAGGAAGCAGTGCAGGCTTCTCCAGATCATCCGGTATTGCTCGATCGCTTTTTGAATTGTGCTATTGAACTGGATGTCGATGCACTGGTCGATGGTGAATCGGTAGTCATGGGCGGCATCATGGAGCATATCGAAGAAGCCGGTGTGCATTCGGGCGATTCGGCCTGTTGTTTGCCGCCGCATTCGATTTCGGCTGAAATTATTGCGGAAGTTACCCGCCAAACGACAGCGTTGGGTCTGGCCTTGAATGTAAAAGGCTTGATGAACATTCAATTTGCCATTCAGGGTGATGTAATCTATGTGCTGGAAGTCAACCCGAGAGCTAGTCGTACGGTGCCGTTTGTATCGAAGGCAACGGGTAAACCCTTGGCCAAAATTGCGGCGCGTATTATGGCCGGTCAATCGCTGGCTGAGCAGGGCATTGATGAAATCCCGCAGCCCACACATTTCCGAGCTGTGAAAGAAGCAGTATTCCCCTTTGTGAAGTTCAGAGGAGCGGATTCCTTGCTTAGTCCTGAAATGAAATCGACGGGTGAAGTCATGGGGATTTCCGAGACGTTTACAGCTGCCTTTTCCAAGGCGCAATTGGGTGCAGGTGTAAAACTACCGGAATTCGGTCGAGCCTTTATCTCGGTGCGTGAAGCCGATAAACCGGATGCCGTTGAAATTGCGCGTGTGCTGGTGGAGGCTGGTTTCGAACTGTTGGCGACCAGTGGTACCCATCAGGCGTTGACTGATGCGGGTCTGGTGGCGGAGAGCGTGGCTAAGGTGACCGATGGCACTCGCCCTCATATTGTTGATCGTTTGCTTAGTGATGAAGTGGATTTGATCATCAATACGACCGAAGGCGAACAGGCCATCAAGGATTCCAAATCGATTCGACAGGCCACTCTGGATCGCGGTATTGCATATTATACCACCATGGCTGGCGGTTTAGCTGCGGCGCAAGCGATTGCCGGTCAATCGGATGTGACCGTGGTTAAGAGTATTCAAGAATACCATTCGGTACAACGAGAGCAGTGAGTGGTTGCGGGGGTGTAGTTTGCCTCGAAGTTTATTTTATTTTTTAACGTACAGTAAGGAGTAACAATGGAACGGGTTCCAATGACACGACAGGGCGCGGAAGCTCTAAAAGTAACAGTAGCCTATTTGAAAGGCGAAAAGCGACACAAAATTGTGGCTGCGATTGAAGAAGCACGCGCGCATGGCGATTTGTCTGAAAATGCTGAATATCATGCCGCCAAAGAAGAGCAGGGTATGAATGAGGCACGCTTGAAAGACTTGGAAGATAAGGTGGCACGGGCTCAAATTATTGATCCGGCCAGTATCTCATCCGATAAAGTCGTTTTTGGTGCAACCGTTGAATTGCTTGAAGTCGAGACGGACATTGAAATCACCTATCAGATTGTCGGTGTGGATGAAGCGGATATTGAACAGGGTAAAGTTTCAATTACGTCACCGATGGCGCGTGCCATGATTGGTAAAGAAGAAGGTGATGTGGCCGTTGTGCAGGCACCGAGTGGTGAACGTGAATATGAGATTCAATCGATCGAGTATGTTTGATACAGCATTGGCATCCTGCGCTCGGCCTTTGTGGCTTGGCAAAAAAGTGGAGTGATGCAATGACGGTGGGCTGCATTCGCATCGGTTCGATTCGTTTGTGTCTGGCTCTGATGCTGGGATTGCTGGTGGTGTCCGGCTATGTGGTGGCTCCGGTGCTGTTTGCCAATGCCGGCTCGACTATGTTGGCCGGTGCATTGGCGGGTGACGTGTTTCATGTGGCCAACCGGGGAGTCATTTTTTTAGCTGCAGCGGTCGTGGTGTTCTGGTTGCGTATGCGTAAATCCGGCGTTGAAATAGGCCGCTTACGTTGGGCTTTATTGCTGCTGGTGGCGGCATTGATTGCGGGTAATGAATTTGGCATTGCTCCGATTATTGTGCAACTCAAAGCCGAGATCGGTTCGTTCGATGCCTTGGCGGCGGATGATCCGCAACGGCAGTTGTTTGGTTTATGGCATGGGGTGAGTGCAGTGATACATTTGCTGGCCTCGATTTGTGCAGCTCTATTGGTTGCATTGGGAGCGGCACGGACGACATCGGTGGAGCAGGTTCCGGAGCAGGTATGACTGTTTTCACCGACTGGTTGCGCAAGCGTATGGCTGATACCGAACTGGTGATGCTGTTATCATCACTGTTTGTGATCTTTGTTTTGCTCATCTTTATCGGTCCGATTTTAGCACCTGTTTTGTTGGGCATTGCACTGGCCTATGTGTTGGATGGCGTGGTTGATTTGTTGAGCCGTTGCAAATTGCCCCGTATGTTGGCCATTGCCGTTGCCGGTGGCGGGGCATTGTTATTGTTGTTGTTCACGTTGCTGGCTGTGCTGCCTCTGTTGACCGATCAGGTTGGCCGTTTGGTATCGCATGCGCCGCAATATGTGCAATCACTGCGTGAGATGTTGCAACAGCTGCAGACCAGTGATGCGGAATGGATTAACCCGATCTACATCCAGAAGCTTATTGCTGCGGTGGCTGCGCAGTTGCAGGAGTGGGGCGGGGCATTGCTGAGTTTCTCTATTGCTTCGATTCCGGGTATGATCACCTTGCTGGTGTATGCCGTATTAGTACCGGTGATGGTGTTCTTTTTCCTGAAAGATAAAGATTTGATTATTGCTTGGGCACAGCAGTTTTTACCATCGGATCGTTCGTTGTTGCAACGTGTCTGGTCGGAACTGGATACTCAGATTGGTAATTATATTCGTGGCAAGTTCTGGGAAGCGTTTATTGTTGGCATTGCCATGTGGCTGGTGTTCTGGTGGATGGGGCATGAATATGCATTACTGCTGGCCGTATTGACGGGGGTTTCGGTATGGATTCCCTTTGTTGGGGCAGCCGTAGTGACATTTCCGGTAATTTTATTGTCGTTCTTCCAATGGGGTTGGACCGATACCATGGCGTATGCGATCCTGGCTTATGCGATTGTGCAAACCGTTGATGCCAATGTGGTTGTGCCGTGGCTGTTTTCTGAAATTGTCGATTTGCATCCGGTGGCGATTATTGTCGGGATTTTGATGTTTGGCAGTTTATGGGGCATTGTCGGAGTTATTATTGCGATTCCAATGGCTGCCTTGGTGAAGAGTGTGATTTCGATTATTCTGGAACGCCGTGAAGAAAAGGTGAGTTTGGAAAAAAACTAAAACGAGAGATCAGCGCCGTTTGCAGCAATGGCCGATTGACAGGCGGCAGTCTGCTTTTAGCTTGCGCCGATTATTAAATATAGAGTCAACCCTATTGCAAACGCATGAGAGGATAACAGCATGAATGATAAAACATCTGAAAAGGTTACGGTGATGCCGGAAGACAATGCGCCTTTGCAAGAGGAGTTGAATGAACTCAAGCGTGAAATGCGTTCGGCCAAATGGATGGATTGGGCACAGGCTCATCAGAATCATATTGTTGGAGCGGTGGCGGGCTTGATCATTGCTTTGATGGTGGGTGGCTTGTGGATTGAAAAGGATCAGGCGCAAAGTGAAGCTGCTGCGACATTGTATCAGCAGGCGGTGAATGAAAAAGATCACACCGCAAAGCTGGCGATGCTGGAGAAATTGACCAGTCAGTTTTCATCCAACAGTTATGCTGCTTTAGCCATGATGCAATTGGCTCGTGTTGATCCGAAAAATGCAGCAACACATTTGCAACATCTGATACAACATGATCATGCCAGCGAAGAATGGGTTTGGCAGGCTAGATTGGATTTGGCCGAGATTAAAATAGCCGAAGGTGATAAGGCGGCTGCGCAGGCATTGTTGAAAAATATAGTGGGCAAACAATATCAACAGCTGCGTTACTATTTATTGGCCGAATTGAGTAATAATGCGGCAGAAAAGACCAAATACCTGCAGAAAGCACTGGATGCCAAATCCAACGACAATGTATTAAAACAAAAAATTAAATCCTTGTTACCACAGCAAGCAGCGTAAAGCCGGTTGATGATTTGATGCATGTA
The DNA here is from genome assembly GCA_964552605.1 of uncultured Zetaproteobacteria bacterium. Taxonomy (GTDB): domain Bacteria; phylum Pseudomonadota; class Zetaproteobacteria; order Mariprofundales; family Mariprofundaceae; genus Mariprofundus. Next base: position 5,685 of record CAZKHV010000003.1, read on the forward strand.
TTGAAACGCACAATTTCGATTAGCGTAGTATTGACGGCCTTGTTGGCGTTGCCGGCCTGCTCGTTTGTGTCCGGTTTATGGTCCGATACAACTGAGCTGGATGCGGCAGCTGAAAAAGCCAAACAGCCATTGATAGAAGCAAACATGGATAGAACACCATCGGTTCAAGCTATTCGTCAGCTGTCTGCTGCAGGCTCGATTGATATCCGTTGGCGCAATGATGTGGATTATCGTCAGCCTGCATCACCGTTGGGTTTCAGTTTGCCTGCAGCCATGCAGACGGCTGAAGGTGAACGCATTGTGATTGGTGGGCAAGATCAACGTGTACGTATTTTTGATGCCAAGGGTAGTGAACTGGCTCGTGTCGGATTGGCGGCGGCATGTGAGTCGGGCTCATTGATGTTATCAAATGGTCTGGTTGTGCTCGGGGATTTAGCTGGCACCTTATACGCGCTGGATATTGCTCAGGCTAAAATTGTTTGGCGCTTCACCTTATCTTCCGCATTGATCGGATCACCGGTCGCCGTGACGGATGGTTTTATTGTACAGACATCGAACAATCAGATTTATCGTTTCAGTAATGATGGTAAAAAGCTATGGAGCTATTCGGGTATTCTGGGTGGTTTAAGCATGCATTTAAGCCCTTCACCGGTGGTTTATAAACAGCGTATTTATGCAGCCATGAGTAATGGTGATGTGGTTGCCCTGAAAACGAAAAATGGTAGTTTTATCTGGAAACGACAGTTATTATTGAGCAATAAAGCGGCTGTAATGAGTGAGTTGAAAGTGCCTGTGGCACAGCCCTTATTGATCACCGCCGAACAATCGGGTCGGGATGAAGATGTGTTGCTGGTTTCGGTCTTTCAGGGTGAGATGTCATTTCTCTCCCTGCAAGATGGAAGTACGTTAAGTAATCGTGCTCTGTCGTTGAAGTCGGCACCATTATTGATTGGTAAGCAGGTCATTGTTGCAGACACATCCGGTGCCGTGAGTGCATTGGATGCGGCGAATGGTGAAACACTGTGGAAACAGCAGATCAGCAATAGTGAATTGACCGGGCCTGTATTGTGGCAGGGCAGTTTATGGGTGGCTGATGATAAGGCGATGGTCTATCGCTTGAGCCCGGCTGGTAAATTATTGGCGAGTACCGAGTTGGATGGACGTATTGATCGTACTCCAGTCGCTGCTCAGGGCGGTGTCCTGGTGCGCAACAACTTGGGCTCGCTGTACATGCTGCGTTAAATGATCGTAGCTTTAGAAGGTATATGATGTCGGAACAAACAAATGAACCCATGGCGGAACAAATGACGCAACATCGGGCTGTACGCTTGCCTGTGGTGGCGATTGTTGGTCGCCCGAATGTAGGGAAGTCCACCTTGTTCAATCGCTTGGTGGGCAAACGCAAAGCCATTGTTGGAGATCGGCCGGGTGTGACGGTGGATCGTCTGGAATCGGAATGTTGTTTTGGTGTGGCCGAAGTGGTGTTGGTGGATACCGGTGGTATTGGTGAGGGCACCCATGATGTGATGCAGCCGGCCATTGATGCGCAGGTGGAAGCAGCACTTGAAATCGCTGAAATCGTATTGTTCGTGGTTGATGCACAAGTGGGCTCGACTCCTGTTGATGATGCCATTGCCGATAAATTACGCCGGCAGGATATGCCAGTATTATTGATCGCCAACAAAGCCGAGAAGCCGGGCAGTGAAATAGATTTTTACCGACTAGGTATGGGTGATCCGATTGCAGTTTCTGCCGCGCACGGTGAAGGTATCCGTGCGTTTGTAAATGCGATTGAAAAAATCGTACCCGATGTGCGCGATGATTTTTTAAGCGAGGCCGAATGCAATGTATTGGCTGCGGTGGCGGTGATTGGTCGCCCTAATGTGGGTAAATCGACCTTGATCAATGCATGGCTGGGCCGCGAACGTATGGTGGTGAGTAATATCGCTGGTACGACGCGCGATGCCATTGATAGCACGCTGCCATATAACGATGGAGTGGTGCGTTTGGTGGATACTGCCGGGCAGCGTAAACATGGGCGTATCAGCGATGTGATTGAGTTTGTAGCGCGAGTCAAAGCTGTGCAGGCATTCAAACGCTCGGATGTTGCCGTGATGGTACTCGATGGTGGTGAAGGCATTGTCGAGCAGGATATGCGTTTGATGCAGTTGGCACTCGATGAAGGTTGCGCGTTGGTTGTGGCGGTGAATAAGCTGGATCTGCTCAGCAACGATGAATGGAAACATTATGTTGAGCGTCTGGATTTCCGTATGCGTGGTATGCACGATATTCCCGTGTTTCGTATTACGGCCACGCGTCGTAAGGGCGTGAAGCGTTTACTCGATGAAGCCATTAAAGCGGCAGACCGTAATAAATTTGAATTGACTACAGGTGCCTTGAATCGTTGGTTGGAAGCCGCACAAGAAGCGCAATATCCACCGAGCGATGGTGGCGCTCTGGTGCGCTTGAAATATGCATCTCAAATTTCTACCCGCCCACCGAGCATTAAAATATTTGCCAATCGCCCTCAGGGCTTGAAAACCAGTTATAAACGCTATCTGGAGCAGTCGTTCCGAAAAACCTTCGACCTGATTGGTGTGCCGGTTCGTTTTTCATTTTCTGCCAGTAAAAATCCGTACCAATCGGATAAAAGACCAAGTTTGAAAAAATCGAATAAAGAAGAGCGTAGGCGTAAATAACTGTGCGCAGCTTTGAAGAAACGCGCTTGGTTCATTGTTCTGCCAAAACAATGTTTGATATTGTGTTGGACATCGAAGCTTATCCGTTGTTTCTGCCCTGGGTTGCCGATGCAAATGTCTTAACCCGGGAGTCGGGTGAATTAACGGCTGAGTTGATTGCAGAGTTGGCGGGTTCCCGTCATAGTTTTAAAACCATTGATCGCTATGTGGCGGATAAACTGATTGAAATTCGTTTGCTTGAAGGCCCATTCCGCTTTTTGGAAAGTATCTGGACGTTTGACCCACTGGATGATGAGCGCTGCAAAGTACATTTTTCCATTGAATTTGAGTTTCGCAGTATGATGCTGGATCTTGTCGCCAGCCCGATTTTTTCAACCGCCTGCAAATCCATGGTGCAAGCCTTTGAACAGCGTTCCCTAGAGCTTAAGAAAGGAATCGTCTGATGCATGTCTCTGTAGTGTATGCCTTGCCACATGAACAGTTCCTCGAAGAAATTGATGTCGCCGAAGGCACAACAGCAGAAGAAGCCGTGCACATGTCCGGCTTGCAGGATAAACATCCTGAGATTGATTTGACCGTGCATAAGCTGGGTATTTTTGCCAAGTTGATAAAGGGAACACAAGAACTAAAAGCGGGTGACCGGGTAGAAATTTACCGTTCTTTGCCCCGAAAACCACGCGATGCGCATGCTGCCGATGATAAAAAAGCCCGCATACGCGCTAGAAAAGCATCCCGCAAAACGAATTAACAAACACTGAAACTAAGTCTATTATTTAAGTGGATGAAAACGAATACGATTAAGTCGGAAAAATTCAAATTGTTGGCGCGGTAACTCAAACGGGGCGGCAGCTTTAATGGCGCGGATAAGCGATGCATCGAGGGCTTGATTGCCTGAACTCTCAATAATGCGTAATGAGGCGATGTCACCACTGGGTAATAGTTTCATTTCGACCAACGGGTCGGAGAAGTTGCTTGCACTCATGGCAACTTTCCAATGGCGCTGAACGGCAGCCTGCATGAGCGCGATATAACGCTCTTTTTCACTGCGGGATAATTGTTTGCCGGCAAGGTCAGCCAATTCAGGGCGTGATGTGTGAGCCTTTTTAGTGACTGCTTTCACATCGCTTTTGGATGTGACCGGCGCAAAGGGATCGAAGTTGGCATCGACTTTGGGTGCTTTTTTGGCAATGGGTTTTTTAACCGCTTTTGGCTTTTTCCTTGGTTTTAGGGTTTTTTTCTTCGCTTTCGGTTTTTTGATTACTTTTTTCTTAATCTTCACCTTGGACTTTTTTGGTTTTATTTTCTTTTTATGTTTTATGACATGTTTTTTATGCACCGGTTTGTGCTGCGCTTGTTGTTCAAGCTTGGCTAAATTCTTGGCGCTAATCATCATCACTTCGATACGTTTTAACGGTTCAGTTTTATGCTGTTGTTGCCAGAAGGCCATAACAGCAATGATGATGAGAATCAGTACATGCAGTAGCACGGCATAAAACAGATCCAGAGATTTCAGGCCTGTGTTATGCTGCTGTTTGCCTTTAGCGGCGTGGCTCTGTGACAAGACCAACCTTCTTAATACCGGCGCTTTCCAAATCGCTCATGACATTTGCAACACGGCCATAGGGTGTTTTGGCATCGCCGCGAATGAATACGGGTAGATCCGGTTTTTGCTTTCGCATAGCTTTAATTCTCGGCGCTAATTGTTCAATTTTAATGGCATGTTTCTGCATGTAGATATCACCATTAGCACGGATGCTAATCACTAACGGTTCGATATTTTGCTGCAAGGATGATGAATCGGTTTCAGGTAGATCGACATTGACACCTTGAGTCAGCAAGGGGGCGGTGATCATAAAAATCACCAGCAGTACCAACATCACATCGACTAGCGGGGTGACATTGATTTCACCCATGGGTTCGGTGTCCTGGCTCCAGTTATTCTTTCCTACCCACATAGGCTTATCCTTTGATGTGGCGCGAAATGATATTCAAAAACTCGGAACTGAATTGTTCCATGTTTGCGCCCGTACGTTTTAGATCGGCAGTGAATTTATTATAGGCCACAACTGCGGGAATTGCCGCCACCAGTCCGAAGGCTGTGGCGACCAGTGCTTCAGCAATGCCGGGAGCAACGGCAATCAAAGAAGTGTTTTTGCTTAAAGCGATGCTTTGAAAAGCATTGACGATGCCCCAAACCGTACCGAACAGGCCAATGAAGGGGGCTGTTGAACCGACGGTGGCTAAAAAGGCCAGATGGCGGGATAGTTTTTCTATTTCTCTGGAAAAGGCTGCATCGAGGGCGCGGCGTATGCCATCAATGCCACCGGCAGCGGTGATTTTCCCATTGGCATCGTGTTGGCTTGCTTCGCGTCGTGTGCGTGTAAATTCGCGATAACCAGCCTGAAAAATATTGGGTAGCGGGGAATCGGGATACTGTTGTGGGATACCGGCCAGAATCGTATCCATATCCGAGCCGCTCCAGAAGGCTTGGGAAAAGGCTTCGGCTTCATTGCGTGTCTTGCGATAAAAGCGCCATTTATTGAAAATGATCGCCCAGCTTATGATGGATAAGAGAATGAGCAAGATTAGAACGCTCTGCACCACAAAACTGGCATTGAGGATAAGATGGAGAATGGATAAGTCCTGGGACATGGTAAGCTCCTAACTGTGTTTTTTGAGGATAGCAGTGACAGGGGCGGGGATGCGGCTGACGTTGCCATTGCGATTGATGCAAGCCAGACGGATGTCGGCCTCGGTTAATAATTTGTGATCGGCTTGCCGGAATATAGTTTGTTTAAAACTGATGCGTGCGCCGCGCAAAGCAGTGATACTACTTTCGACAACAAGCTGATCATTGAATACTGCTGGTTTATGGTAACGAATATTGGCTTCGGTCACGGCGAAAGAAACGCCAAACTCACTATAAACGCTATCGAGTTCTAGGCCTGCTGAACGTAAAAACTCGCTGCGGGCGCGCTCCATGAATTTGAGATAATTGGCATAATAAACTACGCCTGCATGATCGGTGTCTTCATAATAGACACGCACTGGCCAGTTTTGGCTTAATTGACTCATAATATCAGGCTCATAAGAACGGTCTCATGAAAACAATCGCATCAAATAAGCTCATAATAGTGAAGCCTGTTTAGCATCCTGTGCCAGCTCGCGTTTCATGTGGACATACGCTAATGGCGTGGCGGTACGGCCGCGCGGAGTGCGCGCAATCAACCCTTCCTGCATCAGGAAGGGTTCGAGCACATCTTCAATGGTATCGCGTTCTTCGGAAATGGAGGCTGCGAGGGTATCGAGGCCAACCGGGCCACCGTTGTATTTATCGATGATCACCGATAACAAACGGCGATCTTGATGATCGAGCCCCAAATGATCGACTTCAAGGCGTTGCAATGAACTGTCGGCCACAGCCTGACTGATGGCTCCATCGTGCTCGACTTGGGCAAAATCACGTACCCGTCGCAGTAAACGATTGGCAATGCGAGGGGTGCCACGCGAGCGTTTGGCGATCTCCATGGATCCAGACAAAGCGGTAACAATATCCAGTAGTTGTGCTGATCGACTGACAATGCGCGTTAACTCTTCATGGGAGTAAAACTCCAGCCGTTCAATGACCCCGAAACGGTCACGCAGCGGATTGGTTAATAGGCCTGCGCGGGTGGTTGCGCCGATCAATGTGAAGCGGGGAATATCCATTTTAATCGAGCGGGCGGCAGGGCCCTGGCCGATGACAAGATCGAGCTGAAAATCTTCCATAGCCGGATAGAGTATTTCCTCAACCTGTGGACTCAACCGATGAATTTCATCGATGAACAACACATCACCCTCTTCGATATTGGTCAGCATGGCAGCCAAATCTCCGGGGCGCTCGATCACCGGCCCTGAAGTGCTGCGGATATTCACACCCATTTCGGTGGCAATAATATTGGCCAGCGTGGTTTTGCCTAAGCCGGGAGGGCCATAAAGCAGGACATGATCGAGTGATTCACCGCGTTTGCGAGCGGCTTGAATGTAGATTTTTAAATTGGCTCGGATTTTTTCCTGACCGACATATTCATCCAGCTGTTTGGGGCGCAGAGCTGCATCCCAGTTATCATGGGTAGAAGCACTGCCATCGATAAGGCGTTCTTCGCTATCCTCGATTGGCACGGATTAAGCCAGAGCCTTCAATGCGGCGCGAAACATGGTTTCAAAATCGGCGGGCTCGATTTTTTTCAACGCCATATCCAGTTGAGCCGGTTTATAACCCAGATTGTTCAAGGCGGAACGTACCTCGCTCAGATGATTGGCAACGCCTGGAGTCGAGCTGCTGGGGATTGCGCCGAGTTTGCCCTGCAACTCCAGAATCAAGCGCTGGGCTGTTTTTTTGCCAATACCGGGTGTGCGAGCCAAAGCCAGATCATCGGAGCTTTCAATAGCACGTACCAATTCATCAGCCGGCATGCCGGACATCAAATTCAACGCCATGCGTGCGCCAATACCGGTCACGCTGGTGAGTTTGCGAAACATGCTGCGCTCCGAAGCATTAGCAAAGCCGAACAGGGTGATTTGATCTTCACGCACATGGGTGTGAATTGAGAGTTCTGCAGCTGTTCCCAATTTGAGTTTGCATAGTGTTTGCAAACTCATGGTGATTTCGTAACCCACACCGCCAGTTGCAAGGATGACTGTGCCGGCCGGATCGATTTCTTTGATTGTGCCGGATAACCAGCCGATCATGGTTGACGCTCTAAGTTTTTCATCGGTGCATGATGCGCATGGCAGATGGCTACGGCAAGCGCATCGGCTGCATCTTCTGGCACCGGTTCCGGTGGATGCAGTAACATGCGTACCATATGGCCAACTTGATCTTTCTCAGCCCGTCCAAAACCGACTACGGATTGTTTTACTTTGGTGGGTGAGTAGGGGTTGACGCGCAAGCCGTGTGCACCGCAAGCAGCAATCAATGCGCCACGTGCTTGCCCGAGTTTCAAGGCAGAGCCGACATTCTTCGATACAAATACATCTTCAATCGCGGCATCCTCGGGTTTGTATTGGCTGATGATTTTAGAGAGGTCGCGAAACAGAATGTACAGACGCTCATCAAATGCGCCTTTGCCGGTGCGAATGACCGAGTGAAAAACATGGCGAATATGATTGCCCTGCACATCAATAATACCCACACCGGTTTTTACCGAGCCGGGGTCAACACCGAGTAAACGTATGCTTTGTCGCATCAGCCGTGAATACGTTCCATTTCTGCATCGGAAATATCGTAATTGGCAAACACATCCTGTACATCATCGAGTTCTTCGAGTCGTTCGATCAGCGCCAGTAGTTTTTCAGCCGCTTCGCCTTCCACGCTAATGGTGTTCTCAGGTACCCAGGATATTTCAGCCATTTGGGCTTCCAACTGGGCTGCTTCAAGTCCTTGCTGCACCGTACCAAAATCAGCTGGAGCGCATGAAACAATCGAGACTCCATCATCGCTATGTTCTTCCACATCATCGGCACCAGCTTCAAGGGCTGCATCCATTAAGATATCTTCATCGACACTGTCGCTGGCAAAGACAAACTGGCCTTTTTGATGGAACATCCAGGCTACACAGCCGGATTCACCCATATTTCCACCGCCTTTATTAAAGGCCGAGCGTACATCGGCTACGGTGCGTTTGTGGTTATCGGTCATGCAATCGACCAGAATAGCGACACCGGCCTGACCATAACCCTCATAACGGATCTCATCGATATTGGCACCATCATCACCACCTGCACCACGGCTGATTGCACGCTCGATATTATCCTTGGGCATGTTCACACCCTTGGCGGCGGTAATGGCTGCACGCAAACGGGGGTTGGCATCGGGATCATCACCGCCAGAGCGGGCGGCAATGGTAATTTCACGAATATAACGGGTGAATAATTTACCGCGTTTGGCATCCGTGGCTGCTTTTTTATGCTTGATGGTCGACCATTTGCTGTGTCCTGACATGGTTATCCCCTTACAGAAATCGTGAATCGTTGGTAACTATTCAGCTCACCACTGATTTGTCCGATACCAGCGTTAGAAAATACTCACTTACACTTATAAGCTGCGTTTTTCTGCCTCGGTCTCGAACAAATCAGCGGCAATCTGAACAGTCACATTGAGTTTTTAACTATGCTGAATAGTTACAGTCATTGAAGCCTTATTGCAAGCTTTTTTATGTTTATGTAATGGATGTTTTGCCACCCATATAAGGCTGCAAGATAGCTGGAATACGCACCGAACCATCGGAGTTCCAACCGTTTTCAAGGATGGCGACAAGGGTGCGACCAATGGCTAACGCAGAACCGTTCAAGGTCGCAACAGGCTGCGGTTTTCCCCCTTCTTCACGGTAACGGATGCCGGCACGACGACCTTGAAACTGAGCGAAAGATGAGCACGATGAAATCTCGCGATAACATTGCTGGCTTGGTAACCATACTTCGAGATCGTAGGTCTTTTGGGCTGAGAAACCGATGTCGGCACTGCATAATTCCACCAGACGGTAAGGTAGCTCCAATGCTTGCAGAATGGCTTCGGCATGGCCGGTAAGCTCTTCCAAGTCGGATACGGCGCGCTCGACGGTGGTCAAGCAAACCAATTCCACTTTGTCGAACTGGTGCTGGCGAATCATGCCGCGTACATCGCGTCCTGCAGAACCTGCTTCACGGCGAAAGCACGGTGTGTAAGCGCAATGGCGGCGGGGCAGGGTAGAGGCATCTAAAATCTGATCCTGATACAGATTGGTGACGGGCACTTCAGCGGTAGGAATCAGAAAAGCATCCTCGCCTTCTAGTTTGTACAAATCATCTTCAAATTTGGGTAGCTGACCGGTACCGGTCATGGTTTTGCGGTTGACGATGGCCGGAACCCAGACTTCATCATAACCGTGTTGATCGACATGGGTATTGAGCATGAATTGCATGAGCGCGCGTTCCAGTCGCGCAGCTGCACCGCGTAAAACGGTAAAGCGGCTACCAGCCAGAGTAGCCCCTGCCTCGAAATCCAGAATGCCGAGATCGGTGCCGATGTCCCAGTGCGCAGGCACCTCATCCGTGCGTGGTGTGCCCCAGCAGCGGATCTCTACATTATCGTCTTCTGTTTTTCCATCCGGCACGGATTCATGCAAGGGATTGGGAATTTCCAGCAATACAGCTGTAAATTCAGCTTCGGCTTCTTTGGCTTGAGTTTCGAGGCTCTTGACCTGACGGGAAACCTGAGCCATGGCAGCAAGCTCAGCACTGGCATCTTCACCCTTGCCTTTCTTTTGACCAATCAATTTCGAGACCCGATTGCGTTCAGCTTGCAGACTTTCTGCTTCGGCTTTTAAATCACGCTGTTTGAGATCCAGTGCCCGGGCTCGACCCCAAGGGCTATCCGGTGCAATCACATCGGCATTACGACGTGCAAGAGCTGCTTGCATCGCATCAAACGAGCGGCGAAAGGCTTGACGATCAATCATTCTTCGCTGGCTCCGTTATCGCTTGCAACATTTTCTTCCGATGCATTATTTTCTGAATCGTTCTCGTCCATGCTGTTTGTATTTGAACCATTCTCATCCAAATCGCTCCCATCCAAAGCCGCCTCATCCATATCATGATCTTCCTGTTCCGCTACCCGCACAGCTCCAATCACACGCTCGCCTTTATTGCAGCCAATCAGTTTCACGCCCTGCGTGTTGCGGCCAATGACGGATACGCCATTCATGCGGATACGCACCAAGCGACCTGTGTCGGTCATCATCATCACCTGATCATCATCGGTCACCAGCAGAGCGCCAATCATCGCACCATTACGGCCACCTGTTTTGAGTGTGAATACACCCTGGCCACCGCGTTTCTGGGTATTGTAATCGCCGACAGACGTGCGTTTGCCGAAGCCATTTTCAGAAACAGCCAATAACGATGCACGATCCGAAACCAGCGTCATGGAGATTACTTTGCAATCACCGGGCATACGCATGCCGGTCACACCACGTGTGCTGCGCCCCATGGCTCGCACATCGGATTCGGAGAAACGAATGGCTTTACCACCGCTGGCTGCCAGCATGATATCCTGTTCGCCGTTGGATACGACCACGCCGATCAAATTATCGTTATCATCGATATTGATGGCGATAATGCCGTTGGCACGAATATTCTGGAATTCGGTCAGTTTGGTCTTCTTAATCACCCCATTGCTGGTGGCCATGACAATGAAATGGCCTTCATCAAATTCACGAATGGCCAAGGTCGTTGAAATCTTTTCACCCTTTTCAACCGGCAATAAATTGACCAGCGCTTTACCGCGCGCGGCACGTCCGGCCTGTGGTACTTCATAAACTTTTTTACGGAAAACGCGCCCACGATCCGAGAAAAACAGCAGATAATCATGGGTCGATGCCACCATGAGCTGGGTAACGAAATCTGCTTCTTTGGTGGTCATGGCGGTTTTGCCTTTGCCACCACGGCGCTGGGCGCGGTACAACGATGTTGCATTGCGCTTGATATAGCCTTCATTGGAAATGGTCACGACCATATCTTCTTCGGTAATCAAGTCTTCGACGGAGAGTTCTGCTGTTTCATCCATAATAATGGAGCGACGTGGATCACCGTATTTGTCACGCACATATTCCAGCTCTTCGATAATCACAGCCATCAATAATTTTTCATCGGCTAGAATAGCTTCAAGCTCGGCAATAACTTTTTGCAACTCATCAAATTCAGCCTGAATTTTATTGCGTTCTAAACCGGTCAAGCGTTGCAGGCGCATGTCCAGAATGGCTTGGGCTTGTTTGTCGGATAAACCAAAACGATCCATCAAGCCGGCTTTGGCTTCCGGTGGAGTTTGGCTTGCACGAATCAACTTGATGACTTCATCAATATGATCGAGTGCAATCAATAAACCCTGGAGGATATGAGCCCGTGCCTGAGCCTTGGCCAGATCGAACAAACAGCGCCGGGTAACAACCTGACGACGGTGATCGAGGAAGTGCAAGAGCAACTCTTTCACACCACATAGTTTCGGCTGACCATCGACCAAAGCAAGTAAATTACAACCGAAATTACACTGCAATGCCGTATGTTTATAGAGATTGTTTAAGACAACTTCTGGAATCTCATTGCGCTTGAGTTCAATCACAATACGCATGCCATCACGATCGGATTCATCACGCAGATCGGAAATGCCTTCGAGCTTTTTATCGCGTACCATGCGGGCGATATTTTCAATCAAATTGGCTTTGTTGACCTGATACGGTAGCTCGTTAATGATCAGTGCTTCACGTTTGGTGCGCGAATGAATCTCGACCAATGCTTTGGCGCGCATGGTGACCGAACCACGTCCGGTGGTGAAGGCATCACGGATACCTTTGCGACCATAAATGAAGCCGCCGGTGGGGAAATCGGGGCCGGGCATCACCTGCATCAATTCATCATCATCGATGTTCGGATTGCCGATCAGAGCAATAGCCGCATTGATCGATTCAACCAGATTGTGCGGTGGAATATTGGTCGCCATACCAACCGCAATACCTTGCGAACCATTGACCAGTAGATTGGGGTATTTGGCAGGCATGACGCGGGGTTCTTTCAGTGATTCATCATAGTTGGGGGAAAAGTCGACGGTGTCTTTATCAATATCGGCCAGCAATTCGGCAGCCAGCTTGCTCATGCGTGCTTCGGTATAACGCATCGCAGCCGGAGAATCGCCATCGACGGAACCGAAGTTACCCTGCCCATCGACGAGCAAATGACGCATGCTCCAAGGCTGTGCCATACGCACCATGGCATCATACACGGCCGTGTCACCATGGGGATGGTATTTACCAATCACATCACCGACCACACGGGCAGATTTTTTGAATGGTTTATCGTGCGTGCAACCCAAGTCCTGCATGGCAAAGAGAATGCGACGATGTACAGGCTTTAATCCATCACGTGCATCGGGCAAAGCGCGGCCAACAATCACACTCATGGCGTAATCGAGATAGGAGCGTTTCATCTCATCTTCGATCAGTACGGGTATTGCAGGGTTTAAGGTTTCGTCCATTTATTCACCTCTGATATTGCGTAATAAAATATTAATATGGTGCCCTCGACGCGATTCGAACGCATGGCCTGCCGCTTAGGAGGCGGCCGCTCTATCCATCTGAGCTACGAGGGCTGAGAATGCTCGAACCATAACGTTTTTAAGGCGTTACTGCACGTTGTATTGCATTTTTCTCCGGCCTGATGATGACGTTGAAAAAATGCATCATCGTTTAAGCCTTATGGTTCATTAATCGACGTGCATTAAGCTGTGTGTTTTGACATCACTCAGGGCATCGCGGCCATGCAAAAAAGATAATTCGACAACAAACAAACAGGCCGTCACTTCTGCACCCAGCAATCGGATTAATTTGATTGTTGCTGCCGCAGTGCCACCTGTGGCGAGTAAATCATCGATGACCACCACCTTGTGTCCGGCACTTAATGCATCACGGTGCACTTCAAGGCGATCCATGCCATATTCCAGCTCATATTCAACACTATGCACTTCCGATGGTAGTTTGCCGGGTTTGCGTACCGTGATGAGTCCCAAGCCTAGCTGTTGTGCTAGTGCAGCACCAAAAATAAAGCCGCGCGATTCAATGCCGACAATGGCATCAACATCGGAGCCAACGTGGCAGGCCAGTTCGGATACAACGGCAGAAAAGGCATCACCATCAGCGATTAAAGGGGTGATATCTTTGAAAATAATCCCCGGCTTGGGAAAGTCAGGTATATCACGAATATAATCCTGCCAACGTTTTTGAGAGGCTGTGTTTTTTCTTTTTTTCATTACAAGATTTCCTCAAGACGAATGTCTTCGCGCTTCACCATTAAACGTAGTTTTTTCAATGCTTTGACCTGGATTTGTCGAATACGTTCGCGGGTGACATTCATGTGTGTACCAATGGCTTCGAGTGTTTGCACCTCGCCATATCCACCGAGTCCATAGCGCATGCGTACGACTTCGCACTCTTGTTCGGTGAGATTTTCCAGCCACTTATCCAAACTCGTGTTGCGGTGATTGGTTTCCAGTTGTTGACTGGGAGCATTGGCTTGCTCATCGGCAACGACATCATAAATTGAAAAGTTATCATCACCGGTTTTAGCTTCATCGGCACTTTCGGTGTTTAGAGTGGTACGCAGCAGGGTGTGTACCCGAGCCACCGGGATGTTCATCTCATCGGCTACTTCCAGTTTGCTGGGTTCGCGTCCAAACTTGCTGCGTAATATATTGGCATGCCGGATGACGCTATTGAGTTCTTTGGTGATATGCACAGGCACACGGATGGTGCGTGATTGATTCATAATAGCGCGCTCTACCGATTGCCGTATCCACCATGTGGCATAGGTGGAGAAACGACAACCATGCGATGCATCGAATTTTTCAACCGCGCGCATCAGCCCCACATTGCCTTCTTCGATGAGATCGCCAAGTGCTAGACCTCGGTTTAAGTAGCGCCGGGATATTTTGACCACCAGACGTAAGTTGGTCTGAATCATGTGATGGCGCGCATCATCATCACCACCTGCAATACGCAGGGATAATTCGATTTCCTCGGCGGCATTGAGCAATTCATAACGCGAAATATCACGCATATAAATAGCCATGGGCTCGGTGCTGTGAGAATTCGCCATCAGTTTAAGGGATGTGATTTGTTGTCGGTGGAATGGGAAAACATGTCGGTCACAGTTTCTACTATCTTATCGACGAGGTAAATAGGCAATTGGGTTCACTGGTGTGCTGCCTTGGCGTACTTCAAAATGCAGATGCGGACCGGAAGCACGGCCGGTATGCCCTACCTGCGCAATCACATCGCCAGACCGTACTTTTGCACCTTTGCGTACCAGCATGCGGCGATTGTGACCATAGGCGGTAAATAGATTCTTACCGTGACGAATAATAATCAACTTACCATAACCACTCAAACGCGAATCGGCATACACCACTTCGCCAGCCGCAGCCGCATAAACACGCGTACCTTCTTTGGCCCCAATATCAATGCCATCATGCATACGACTGCCACGGCGGCCAAACTTGCTGGTCACGATACCTTTTACCGGCCAGCGCAATTGCCCCTTGTATCCTTTGGCTCGAGCCTTGTGAGATGCTTTTGCAATGCGTTTTAGTTTTTTATGGTGTTTGTTCTTTTTGATGCTTCTCTTTGATGCTTTTTTGTGTGTATTATTGATTTTTATGGCTGTCAGGCCGTTACTTTTAGGCGCATGACGATCAATGTACAGGCGTTGACCCAGATAGATTTTATAAGGGTATCGGATGTGATTGCGTTTGGCGATCAAACGATAATCAACGCCGAACTTTTTACCAATGCCGTAGAGGGTATCATTGCTACGCACATAGCGAATGACAGGCTTTTTATGCTGGCTGTGTTTGTGTGTGCTACTGTGTTGTGCTTTGTAGTTTGGCGTAGGTGTACTGATGCAAGCGCCTAGCGCCAGCAGTAGAATCAGGCAGGATATGCGGTAAGCTATAGCCACAGTAAGGCGAATCCGCCCACAACCACGACGGCGACAACGATGGTTAACCATTCAAAATAGCGTTCGACAAAGGCACGCAAGCGATCTCCTCCCCAGCGCAGTAAAGCAGCTTCAATATAAAAACGAGCCCCTCTGGATACAATCGCTGCAGCCACAAAGGCGGGGAAGGATAAGCCGAATGCACCGGCTGCAATGGTGAATACTTTAAATGGGATCGGAGAGAAACCCGCAATGAGAATAATCGCCACTCCGTATTCCACAAACCATTCTTGCACATGATTAAAGGTTGCGGTGGCGTGATAAAATTCAATGACCGGCTGCGCAACCGCAGCAAATAGAAACATGCCAATGGCATAACCAATCATGGCACCGACAACCGAGCCTGCGGTGGCTAAAGCTGCAAATGAAAGAGCGGCAGCCGGACGACCTAAGGCCAGGGCGATAAGCAAAATATCGGGTGGAATGGGGAATACAGAGGCTTCGATGAGGGCGATGCAAAATAAAGCGCGCCCTGCAAAAGGGTGTTCAGCCCAGGATAATGTCCAGTGATAGGTGCGCCGTAACCATGATTCCGGTTTGGCTTGAGTCGTTGATTCAGTGATGATGCACTCCTTCTAGTAATGGCACGAACGTACAGGCATCGAAATACTGTTCGCTGTATCCACGCGCATGACGTTGGCGGCGCACCAGCCGGTGTTGCCCGTCATCTCCTTCCGGGAACAATAAAAAACCACCCGGCTTGAGTTGTTGCAACCATATATCGGATGCAAAACCACCGGCAGTGACAATAATTGCATCGAAGGGTGCATAATCTTCCCAGCCTTTTAAACCATCACCACATTTGAGCATAACATTGGCATGGCGAGCAGCACGTAGGTTTTGGCGTGCACGCTCATGCAAGGCTTGAATGCGTTCAATGCTATAAACTCTGCGGCACAATCGTGACAAGACTGCCGTTTGATAGCCGCAGCCGGTACCGATTTCAAGCACGCGCTCCGAACCCTTCAATTCTAATAGTTGAGTCATGCGAGCCACCATATAAGGCTGGGAAATAGTTTGCCCGCAGCCAATCGGTAACGCACAATCGTGGTAGGCACGGGCTGCGAGCGCAGCATCGACAAAGATATGGCGCGGCACAGAAAGCATGGTATCGAGCACACGCTGATCATCAATACCCCGGGCTTTGAGTTGTTCGTTGACCATGCGTTTGCGTGGTCGATCCAGGGCAGGGCGCATTTGCTCTGGAATCAAA
>CAZKHV010000004.1:0-21007 GCA_964552605.1 uncultured Zetaproteobacteria bacterium
AAACAACGATGCTGCCAGAACCCAATCCATGGCAAGAATCAGCTCACATAAACGGAGTGTGTTGGCATTGTTTGATGTTATTTTTGATGCTTTTTTAGGCGGTAAAAGCGATATCACACAAAGCCGCCGTCAATTTATGCTCTGGCTGGATAGCAGCAATGCCATCATTCGTTTAGCGCAAGCAGGCCAGCAGAATAAAGCCTATAGACTACTGCAAATTACAGAGTTGGAGCATGTCGCAGCATTAAACAATCGTATTCAGCAGCATATCGAATTCGCCAATAAAAAAGCGCTACAACTTCATCAGAGTTCCGAGCAATTAAGTTCTAACGCTGTTTTCATATCCACTGCTTTATCCGTGTTCATTCTATGCATTGCCTTGCTGCTCTTTGTTTTTATTTCACGGCGCTATAAAAAACACATTGATGACACTGCTCTCTATATTCAAGCTATTCGAAGTAGTGAAGAAAAGTTTCGCGGCCTGCTCGATGCAGCGCCGGATGCCGTATTACTGGTTGATAATGAGGGCAAAATAAGTATCTCGAATACGTCAGTGCAGCATGTGTTTGGTTACAGTAAAGAAGAATTACTCGATCAGCACATTGAGATGTTGATTCCAATGTCTGCTCGCGCGGATCATCAGACAACATTTGCCACTTACTTTGGTTCTCCTGAAATACGCTCGATGAATGAAGGTCAACGCTTGCACGCATTGCATAAAGAGGGCCATAGTTTTCCTGTTACCATCAGCTTAAGCCCGGTGATCCTCGATGGCATCACCTATGTCACCTGTGATGTGCGGGATATGACTGCTTATATGGCGATGGAAGAGCAGTTTCTTCAAGCCCAAAAAATGGAGTCTATTGGCATTCTGGTGGGAGGTATTGCTCATGATTTCAACAATATCCTGGCTGCAATCACAGGCTCGGCATTCTTGGCTCACAGGAAACTCGGCGAAAGCAAACATTTGAGACATATTGAACTGCAGGCCGAACGAGCCTCTGACATGGTCAAACAACTGCTTGCTTTTGCACGCAAGGACATCATAAAAATGGAGAGTTTGTCGTTGAACACTCTGGTTCGCCAATCCACCAAACTGTTTAAACTGGCCACATCGGAAGATATTCAATTGAATATTGATATTTGCCGCAATGAACTGTTTATCAAAGGCGATGCAACACAGCTGCAACAAGTGCTGATGAACCTGGTCAATAATGCCCGCGATGCCTTGCATGAATCCCCGACACCGGTGATCAGTGTGGCGCTTACACAGTCGCATACACAACAGGCCTGTGTTTCCGTTTCGGATAATGGCCATGGCATCGATAAAGAGCATATTAACAATATTTTCGAACCTTTTTTTACTCAAAAAGATGTAGGTAAGGGAACTGGTTTGGGTCTGGCGATGGTTAAAGGGACTATTGAATCGCATGGCGGTGTTATTGATGTTGAAAGCATTGTTGGCGAAGGCACAACATTTAGCTTTTTCCTGCCATTATCCGAGCACAATTCCGAAAAAAACTACAGCAACGATAACGATGAAAATAAAGTCTTACTCAGCATTGGAGCCGGTGAATGTATTCTGCTGGTTGATGATGAACCTGTCGTGCGTGAAGTAAATCGCGCAATCCTTGAAGAGTTAGGTTATCAGGTCATCGAAGCTGCCGATGGCCTGCAAGCGGTTGCCATCTTTGAAGCGCAACAGCTGGAGGTAAAACTGGTTATTATGGATGTGGTGATGCCGAGAATGGGAGGCATTAAAGCAGCCGATGATATCCGGAAGATGTCAGCTAAAATGCCCATTATTTTTGCCACTGGCTATGATCGCTCACAGGTATTGGGGAAATCGGAGCATCTGTTAAGCCATAGTAAAATCATGACAAAACCCTTTTCAGTCAGCGCTCTCAATCAATCCATTATTGAATTGATGTAATCCCTCAGACAATTGAGCCCAGCCTATCTAAGCTGTAGGAATGAAAGGTTTAGTTAAAAAACTCTGAAGCCGTGCATGATGCACGGCTTCAGAGTTATCATCAGAAGGTTAAAATTCGTATGCTAGGATCAGCTTCACAGCACCTTGGGGGGAGGCTGTCGTAAGGCCAAACAAATAGCCCAGTTCATACGACATGCCGTTGTGAAATTTACCTGTTAAGACGGGGCCGGCTTGATGTTTTTGTTGGGATAAAGTCTTTGTATTACCAAGTTCACCCAGCGAACCATAGACTTCAAAACCCGGTTCCAGATAACGTTTCCAGCGCCAATTGGTCTTCCAACCATAACCGATAGCTGTATTATTTTTGGCCTTGGCTCCCAGTTCTTTTTTCATAATCAGGTTAAAGGTATTGATTAGGCGACCCGTCTCTTTTTCGAGCAGCAACTTAAACTCAAAAGCATCCGGTTTATTCAATGAACTTTGAGGCAGAATATATTCAAAATACAAACCGAGATCGATCATACGTTCACCCTGCTCAAATACCTGATAAATATTTTCCCATTTCATACCTTGGTATGCGAATGCTTTGCCCGGCCGTTTCCTGAAATCACCATAAAATGCTGTCATCCAACGATCCGTGATGCCGAGTTCCAATTCGAATTGATGACGGGCATTGGTATTTTTAGTTGCATCGGCATCGATATCGTAATCCATCAAATATTCAAATTCGACTTCACCCTGCTCAACAATCGGAGAATAAACTTTTTTAGCTTCGGCATTGGCGGGCAACATTGCGACACTCGCAGCGACCAGCATCGCGGTTGCGACGGAAACCACAACCTTTTTTGGTGCCCACTTTTGCAAGCGAATCGCTAACCAGGTGAGAGAAAAGACCGTCAGGAATGTCAAAGCTTGCATGCCCGATGGACGATCATCATAACCCATTAAGGCATGTAACAATTGGCCGAGGATACTTTGCTCCGGAACAACTGAGGATGTATTCCAGATGCTCTGCCCTAAAGCAGGCAACTCATCAATCATCACCAGATAAGCGACCCCTTGCGATGCCATGCCAG
The DNA here is from genome assembly GCA_964552605.1 of uncultured Zetaproteobacteria bacterium. GTDB lineage: Bacteria > Pseudomonadota > Zetaproteobacteria > Mariprofundales > Mariprofundaceae > Mariprofundus. Next base: position 3,010 of record CAZKHV010000004.1, read on the forward strand.
CAGCCAATAGTACGATCAGGAAGGTGATCACGGAAAACACATGTCGAATCGGTAAATGAATCAGGCTGCGATACAATAGAATCGCAACGCTCACCCCAAGGACAAGCCCTATTGCTGCACCACTTAACATATTAACGACTCCGCCATTTTCCGATGCCGCTACACCATGCAGAAATAAAACGACCTCCGAACCTTCTCTGGCCACAGCCAATCCAACGATCGTAGCCAGAATCCATGCGGTTGATCTGTTGCTGCTTTTCTGTTTGCACACCTGTTTAATGCGGCTCGATATTTCGCGCCCCTGCTTGCCCATCCAAATCGCAGTCCAACTCATTAGGAATGCTGCTGTCAGTAACACCGATGCATTGAATAACTCCTGCCCCATACCCTGCATGGAGTTTGCAATAAGCTCGGCAAATAGGGCTACAACCAGTGCTGCACATAAACCTCCGAACATGCCGGCATATATCCAGCGGGTGCCAATATTCACCTCACGCGCCGCAGCTGTGGCAATACCAACCACCAGCATGGCTTCTAATACTTCTCGAAATACAATAATTAATGTTGATAACATATGATCCTCTGAATAATTAATTTATAATGATTGATTGAATAAGTTATTTGACCAGCAAGCGGCCTTGCGCGCTGTCTTCATGAAATTCGCCAAAGAAGGGATAAATGCCAGCATCAAGCGGCGGTAAGAAGATGATTATTTTAGAATTTCCAGCTACGATTTTTTCACGATTAAGCTCATAACTCTCGAATTCTTCTGGTGTGGAATCCTTGTTGATTACAATCAAACGATGTTTTTCACCCGCCTTCACTTCCAGCTGTTCAGGAATAAAACGATGGTTTTTGATAACAATTTCATATTGGGCGGCTTGTGCCAAAACAGGTAAAGCTGCGGCGAAAGCCAGCGCAGCGAGCATTGTTATTGTTTTCGAAAGATGTGATTTCACACTGCGCGATGTTGTTTTTAATGTCATAATAACCTCCATATTGCGAATGATAATGATTATCAGTGACTAGTCAATGATAATCATTATCACCTATGGAGTCGGTGCTGTGAATCTATTGCATCACAGATGCCGTTACCGAATGAGGCACAGTGAGAAATTTATAATCGCCAACCCCAATACTGCAGGAATTGAGAAAATGGCCACATATCACTGGCCTCACGATTTTTGGGATTCAGATCCGTATAAAATAAAACACCTGTTTTTGATGACTCACCGTAATCTTTATCCACACCAATATTCATATCCAATGCCCACCAACTCATGAGTAGAAACTCCCATGGTTTACTCGATCCTTTCACATAGCCTTTATGATCGCCTTCGGTTACAAAAAAGGATGTGCTTGCAGAGCCAAGAGGCAAGCGTTTCAAGTTCACCATAGCTTCGATCGCTGTATCAACCTGATGCAGTGCTGTATGCGCTTGAGTGGTACTCATGAGCTGGATATCGCGCACGCGGTGTGTGCCATCGTCCAATTTCACTACAAGCTGCTGATTTTGCCATTGCACCAGACCGGGCAAGCTCTGACCATAAATATGCTGTTCTGATTTATCCCAGTTCTTTGGGAAGGCATTGGCAGGCATATATTGGGTCGGTGTGAAGGCCAGATAACAACCGCAGGTATGCACTGTCGTAATCAGAATAGGGTGCTGTTGTGCATCAAGTGTAACAATCACAAAGATACCGACATTATCACCGGATGTAAGGTGATAAAACGGCGTGCCTTCAAAATGGATTCGGTACATTAAATTGCTATAACGTGCTTTTTTTGTGCTGAAATTGATCTGTTGAAAATAAAACACAGGCCGTTCGGATGATACAGAAACCTGCTCCTTGCCTGCATCATCGTATGACGCAACGGGTGAACCAACTCGATTGTAACTGGCCTGAGCATGATCAGGCACAATGATGGGGGCAAAACGAGTCGCAATACCATCATCTTGCAAGACCGTGAATGCGACCGGCTTCATATCTCCAGAATCAATAGGAGTGTGAGCTGCACAAGAGCTTAAAAGAAGTAGACCAACAACGTACACTATATTGCGAATATGCATAACAGACTCTCCTTTATTCATGCAGTCCCCTAGATTAGCTCATTGATAGTATAGCTAAAATGTAGGCATTAACATGTTATGTGAATTCAAGCTGCACATGCAATTTCTGTAAGTCGTTGTGAAGTATTAAAAAACACCTCATGCCGAGTTTTAAACCCAAGTGACTTCCTTGCTCGATGATTGCGTTGTATAGAGGCCCTCAAAAACACGTAATAGTGCGAGCCGAGTGTGCAGCATTGGTTAGCTGGCTTTTCAAAAAAGCATGCAGTCACCTTGCTGGTGATGAGTGATTTTCCGGATGTTAGACAAATCAAAGGGTGCGGCCTGCGCCGCATGCCAATGTTGGGTTATAATAAAGGCCTAGGAGTCTGTCGGACTTATGAGAAATCTACTGCGCAGCAGGGATAACGGCCCAAAACATCCTGATTTATCGTTGCATAGTTACCACTATGCGCCTTAAAATCATGCTATTTTTGACTCGTCCCCCCACCTGCTCGCTACGATTGCCCTAAGTCCGACAGACTCCTAGTAGAATGGCTACTAACCTTGTTCTTGAGCGTATAGCGCCTCTAAAATAGGACGACCACCGGCATCTAGCACTTCATCTGCCAACGTGTGACCTAGCGTTACAGCATCGGATCGAGAGCCCGTCGTTTCGCGCATGATGAGCACCGAACCATCAACAGCACCCACCAAACCTTTCAAGTGCAAACGATCACCATCGAGTGTGGCAAAAGCCGCAATCGGTACCTGACAACCACCTTCAAGGCGAGCTAAAAAAGCCCGTTCGGCTCGGGTTCTATCAACGGTATCCTGATCATTTAGCTGATCAACCAAGGCATTGATTGTGTCATCACCATCACGGGTTTGAATGCCGAGTGTACCTTGGGCAACCGCAGGCAATAACAAATCGGTATCAATGAAATCATGCATTTTATCCTGCATACCCATGCGGCAAACACCGGCGGCAGCTAGAATCACCGCATCGACTTCGTCGCCCAGCTTGGATAGCCGTGTCTGAATATTGCCGCGAATAGAGACGAATTTAAAATGCGGATACGTAGCAGCAATCTGGGCAATGCGACGCAAGCTGGATGTGCCGATGGTGGCTCCCTCCGGCAAACTATCCAAACCACCGCCTGTGATGGTGGCAATAGCATCACGCGGGTCAGCGCGCTTGGGATGGGCGCGAATAGCTGTGCCCGCAGGTAGTTCCGTAGGTACATCTTTCATCGAATGCACAGCGATATCAGCCCGTCCATCGAGCAGGGCTTCGTCAATTTCTTTGGTGAATAAACCCTTGCCGCCAACCTTAGCCAATGGCACATCGAGAATCTTGTCGCCACGGGTGACAATTTTGACCAGTTCCGTGGTGATGGTTGGATCGATGCGAAGCAGTTCTGCAGCAATAAAATCAGCTTGCCATAAAGCAAGCGGGGAACGACGTGTAGCAATACGAATATGGGTCACAAGAGCCTCCTGATTGGCTGCGAAACGTACATCCATGTGCCGGCGAAGTAAAAAAGTAGATGAGTCATCTCAATCGGCATTCGTTTCAAATGAGTATGCGGCACGCTTTTCCCATAAAAAGTCCAACTGTTGAGGCTCTGTAAGCCAATCCGAAAGATCATATTCTTCAAGCAGCGGATGATATGCTTCGATACGATTCAAAAGAGCAATTAAGCTTTTGCCCATTGCGGTCGCAAGATTAACAGGCACTGCGTTACCGATCTGTTTATATTGGCTGCTGGTCGAGCCTGTAAATACCCAGTTGTCGGGAAAGGTTTGAATGCGGGCATATTCCCGCACTGTTAGCGGCCGAGTTTCCTCTGGGTGACAACGTTCTGTCTGTTTTTGAGCGGGTGCGCAAGTTAGGGTGAGGCTCGGCTCATCCCAAGCAAGCCTCCTTGCCATGCCGGTTTTTCCACCGCCAAGAAAATAACTTTTTTTCATATATTCGCGCTGCAGGTGATCGGGTAAATCGCGCCAATACCCTCCTGGAGGGATAAGTTTAAGAATATCCTTTTTGTGTGTTGGGTATGTTTGCCCCACTGAATGAGGGACATCACAATCAAAAAGTTCTCCCACTTGCAATGCATCTTTTAGTGTCATAACGCGCTTGTAAGGAGATGGCCAATGAAATACTGCATGTTCAACAAGGTCATTTCGGATAGCAACAAGGAAAAGGCGTTCTCTTTTTTGTGGAACTTTGTAATAAATGGCTTTTAACACACGAGGATCAACCAGAGTATAACCAATATCTTTAATCTTGTGTTTAATGGTTTCAATGGTGCGACCATGATCGTGATTGAGTAGTCCACGAACATTTTCAGCCAGAAAAACACGCGGTTGAATTTCTTCTACTGCACGTGCGAATTCAAAGAACAGCGTGCCACGGGTATCGCCAAAACCGCGTTTGTTGCCAGCGTATGAAAATGCCTGGCAGGGGAACCCGCCTGAAAGAAAGTCTATTTTTTTATTAAAATGGGTAAAATCAAGTTTTGAAATATCACCCACAGCAACATTCCAGTTTGGCCGGTTTTGCTTGAGTGTTGCAGCCGCATGTTTATCCAGTTCATTGAGAAGAACCCCTTCAAAACCAGCCCTTTCCAGCCCCAGAGCAAGCCCGCCAGCTCCGGCAAAAAGTTCAATGGATCGAAATGGGCGTACTGGTTTGATCTTGTGCTCAACATCCCAGCTGCTCTCGGCTAATTTTCGATAGGCTTCAAAGTGAAGCAATTGCTTTTCGCTATAGAGTTTCTGTGGTTTGTCTTTTGCCGGAAACAATTTCCCGCTTTTCGCCCAGCCAGAGATAATTGCTTTGGATACACCAAGGCTATTTGAAACTTCAGTAAGGGTAAGATAACGACTCATCGTATACTTAGCCTAGAGAAGCCTTCATATTTTTCGAAGGAGAGCAGGTAAATGCTTTTCATCAGCTTGGGGGAAATATTTTGTAACTCAGCCAGAACGGTACTTTTAGTGCTGCCGTGCCCACGTTGAACAATAACATCATTGATAACCATGGGGATTACTTCACAAAGTTCGCGAAATGCTGTTGCCCGGCCGGTCACAATTTCATAAAATTTATCAATCGATATTCTGCGAATATTTTTGTTGGAAAACGGTTCGCTATCGACACTTATTTTCCAAGCAATATCTTGGCTTTTTTTCGCAATCACTTCGACTAAATAACAGATGGCTTGGTCATCACGCAAAATTGTATTTTGCATTCTTATGTAGGTCTTTTGTGCGGATGATGAGTTCATGGTGTTGTGTTTGTTTTTCATTTCCACAAAGATGCTTCGAGATGCATTGACAACATCGTAACCTGTTTTGGGCACTTCCCAGTCTTGTCCGATATAGTTGAAGATGTTCTGATGGAAATAACCAATATGATTGGTGTTTGACTTGTCGATCTGGCGAATGGATTCGGCCTCAATGATTTCTTCCAAACTTTTTCCATAAATCTGAGCATCAAAAGTTAGTTTGATCGGGTCGATGAGGTTTTTATTGAAATCATTTAAATTGATGCGAAAGCGATATTTTTCAACAGTTTCTTTGACATGCTCAAATAGCTCATCATCTGTTAAAAAAGTGAGACCATACTTTCTCATAATATTCTCCAGAACCTGCGATATTCAATGAATCGCGCGTGAATGTCGGACAAGCTATGGATACATGACTGAATGCCAATCAAATATTTGTGGTCTAATTGTGTTGCGGTGAGCATTACAAGGCTAGCTTAGCAAATACATTTAACCTCTATTCACCGATTGGAGAGGATGTGTTTTGAATTAACGGCGGATAAGAAAATGCAAACAGGTATCACCATAACGGCGTGATTGCTTGCAAAACCAGCCTCCTGGCCAAACGGGAGCATAGCGTGCCGACTCTTCAATGATCAATTGCCCAAGCTTAATATCATATTGATCCAGTAATAGAGGCAGCTTTTCAGCTTCGCCCTGCGCATAGGGAGGGTCGGCAAAGATGAGGTCAAATGTAGTGCCGGCCAATGCTTTTAAACCTTTTTCCACGCTGGTTTGCTGAATCAACCAGCGCTTTCCGAGCTTTAACAGATCGCTATTTTGCTTCAGATTGTGAATGGTCTTGTGGTTGAGTTCAATGGAAATAGCCGTTGCTGCGCCGCGTGACAATGCTTCCAAAGCAATGATGCCGGAACCTGCAAACAAGTCGAGCACGGCGAAATCATCGATAGTTCCTAAAATATTGAACATCGCCTGCCGTACTTTGCTCGGTGTTGGTCGCAAACCGGCAACATCAGCCACCGGCACAATGCGGCCACGCATGTCGCCGGCGGTAATGCGCATTATGAGGCTGGTTTGGCCGTTGTTTTCAGCGCAGTTTCAGGCCCTACACGTATTCGGTTCCATTGGGATGGATCGAGATAATGGGCTGCTTGTTGTTTGACCTGAGGCCGCGTTACGTTTTGTACCCGCTCCGTCCAGCGACTCAAATAATCCAGTGGTAGATGGTATAAGCCGATCATGGCCATCAGGCCGACACGTTCGCGGTTGGAGTCCATACGCTGAGCAAAACTGCCAATTAAATTCTCTTTACTGGCTTTGAATTGCTTGGCGCTGATTTTACCCGCTGCCATGTCGGCCATGACTTCGCGTACCACGGTTTCAGCTTGGCCAGCTTGATCGGCGCGTGTTTGCAGGCTGATGACAAAGGGGCCGGGTACAGCTAACGGTATAAAATACGAATACACGCCATACACCAGTCCGCGCTTTTCACGCACTTCTTCCATCAGGCGCGAGCCAAAACCGCCGCCGCCGAGGATGTGGTTGAGTACAAAGGCCGGAAAAAAGTCAGCATCGCCACGGGCTGGTCCCTGACGCAGCAATTGCACCAGCATCTGAGAGGTGGGTAACATCACATCGCGTTGCAGGCCTGCTACAGGCTTGGCTTTATCGATATGATTCAGAGCTTTAGCAGGTTTACCGACCCAATGTGCCAAACGTGCATTCAACAGAGGCAAAAGCTCAGCCATGGTGATATCTCCACTGACAGCCAGCACTGCACCTGCAGGTTTGATTTGAGCCTGATAGAGTGCTTTTAAATCGTTCATGCCGATGCGCGCCAAGGTTTCCATGTCACCACTGGAGCGATGGCCATAAGGGTGGTTGGCAAATAATAATGCGGCTCCGGCTTCCGATGCCTGTACTCCGGGCTCTTCTTTTTCCTTTTGTGCTGCAGCAATGGAATCCTGCTGCATGATCGCAAAACGCTGCGTGTTCCAGCCCGGTTGCAAGAGAGACTCTGCAAATGCATCAAGGCCGGGCTCAAGTGCATCTTTTAAAACGGTTAATGAAAGATTGAAACCATCGCGTCCTGCATGTGCGCCCAAGCGAATGGCATCGGCATCGAGTAAATCCGCCCATGCGGTGAAATCATGTTTGGCGGTATGATCGGATAACATGCCTGCCAACAGGCTGGCCGTACCGGCTTTGCCTTGTGCATCAAAACGACTACCGGCAGGCATGACCAGTTTCATGGCCAACATGGGCACATTATGTGCTTCCATCAACAATACACGTAAGCCGTTATCCAACTTGGCTTCCTGAATGGGCTCCACAGCCTGCGTTAGCGAGCTAAACGAGAATAGTGTCAGGCCTAGAATGAATACATATCCACGCAGCATCATGATTTCACCTCCGGCTTACTGGCTTGTTTCGGCATTAAAATACCGGTGGTGGAACGCGCTGGCAGCAACCAGCGGGCAACAACCTGTTGAATATCGGCAGCATGGACTTTTGCGATGGCATCGAGCCAGGCTTTGCGGTTGCTTGCTCCAATGCCGACCACTTCCAAATGACCGATTTCCTTGGCACGCAAATACAATGAATCCTGCGCAAAAACATTGGCGGCAATCATATTGCGTTTGGCCGCAGCCAGCTCAGCTGCACTGACCGGTGTTGTTGCCATCTCTGCCAGTAGACTCCACAGAGACTTTTCAAACGCTGCCGTGGTTTGTTTCGGCCCAAGCAAACCATAGGCATACCATAAATCCAGCCCCATCGCAGACGGATCGTATCCGGCACTGGCAGTGAATGCTTTGCGTTGTTTATCAACCAGCTCACGGGTCATGCGTGCTGAGCGGCCACCGGCTAAGATGTGTGTGGCCAAAGCCAGAGCTGCAGCCTCGGTATCATTTTTGCCCGGCTGCCACACCGGCACTGGAATGGTCACTGCCAGCATCGGCAGCTGGGCAGGCAATGTCACTTGAATACGTTTGGGGCCAAAGGGTTCCGGCTCAACAGGATTAAAGCGCGGCTCAACAGGGCGGGCTTTCATCTTGCCGAACGTTTTGGCAACGGTCTTTTTCAATTGTTTAAAATCAACATCGCCGACTACCACGACAATGACATTGCCTGGCACGTAGTGCAGTTGATAAAAAGCCCGCACATCGTCGATATTCAGGGCTTTCAAATCCTGCATCCAGCCAATGACCGGATTGCGATACGGGTGCAGGCGCAAAGATGCGGCGGACAATTCTTCAAACATGCGGGAGTTCGGATCATCTTCCGTGCGCATGCGGCGCTCTTCCATGATCACACGAATCTCTTTCTGGAAATCGACATCGCGCAATTTGAGGTGAGCAAAACGCTCCGCTTCCATAGCCAATACTTCGTTAACCTGCGCGGCTGGGACGGTTTCAAAATAGGCGGTGTAATCGGTGCTGGTGAAAGCATTATCGTTGCCACCCATGGCGGAAATGCGTTTGCTGTATTCACCCGCATCGAGTTTGTTCGAGCCTTTGAACATCATGTGTTCAAAGACATGTGCCAAGCCTGTTTTGCCAGGCACTTCATCACGGCCACCGACTTTTAACCAGATCTGCACCATCGCAACTGGAGCCGAATGATCTTCTTCAACGATTAATTTAACACCATTCTTAAAACTGGCCTGTTGCAATTCACCGGCATTGGCATTGGAAATCAACAGCGTACTCGATAATAAAAATATGATGGTTAAATACAACGGCATAACAACTCCAAGTCAGATCAATTTAATGCAGGGAAATAGTGAGTAGTATGTATTACGGCAGCGTGAAAGTCGTTATGCTACACCCTGAGACTTTAAATATTCCTCATACGTACCATGGTAATCCACAATACCTGCCGGCGTGAGTTCGATAATACGCGTGGCAACGGATGCAATCAGTTCACGATCATGGCTAACAAAGATCAGTGTGCCCGGATAATTTTCCAGAGCTATATTCAGTGATTCAATAAACTCCATATCCATGTGGTTGGTTGGCTCATCGAGTAGCATGACATTGGGGTTTTGGAACATGAACTTGCCAAACAGCATGCGGCCTTTTTCACCACCGGAGAGTGCTTTGACGGATTTATTGATGTCATTTTGAGAAAATAGCATACGACCGAGATTGCCTCGTATTTCCTGTTCGCCATGCTCTTCCCGTTTCCATTGTGCCATCCAGTCAAACAACGACATATCCTCGGCAAAATCAGCCGAGTGATCCTGAGCATAATAACCCAGCTTCACATTTTCCGACCATTTTATTTCACCCGAGCTTGGCTCCAGATCACCGGCCAGACAACGCAGCAGGGTGGTTTTACCAATTCCGTTGGGGCCAATCACCGCCACACGTTCACCGACAGGAACCATCACATCAAAGTCTTTAAACAACAGCTGATCATCAAAGCCTTTGCTCAAAGCGTTGAGTTTGAGGGCAACACGAAAAAGCTTTTTATCCTGATTAAAGCGCATGTATGGGCTGACACGGCTGGAAGGTTTGACTTCATCGAGTTTGATTTTATCCAGCTTTTTAGCACGCGATTGTGCCTGTGTGGCTTTGGATGCATTGGCCGAGAAGCGACGCACAAAAGCCTGCAACTCCTGAATCTCTTCAGTCTTCTTGGCATTGGCTGTGAGCAGTTGCTGCTGAACCAGTGCTGCTGCTTCCATGTAATCATCATAATTGCCCGGATACAAACGCAATTCACCATAATCCAGATCGGCCATATGGGTGCATACACTGTTGAGAAAGTGACGATCATGCGAAATAATGATCATTGTACTCTTGCGTTCGTTGATTACCTTTTCCAGCCAGCGAATGGCATTCAGGTCGAGGTTATTGGTCGGCTCATCGAGCAGAATGATTTCCGGATCACCAAACAGAGCCTGTGCCAGCAGTACACGTAGTTTCAAACCAGGCGCAATGGATTTCATCAAATTATAGTGAGCTTCTACCGGGATGCCCATTTCGAGCAGCAGGTCACCAGCATTGGGTTCGGCGCTGTAGCCATCCATATCGGCAAATTCGCTTTCCAGATCACCGGCGCGCATGCCATCTTTTTCACTGAGTTCATCCTGGGAGTAGAGGTGATCGCGCTCTTCCTTCACCTTCCATAACTGTTCATGCCCCATCATGACCGTATCGATCACACTGATATCTTCAAAGGCGAAATGATCCTGACGCAGTTTACCGAGCCGCTGATGTTCGCCAATGCTGACGTGGCCGGCAGTCGGCTCCAGATCACCACCCAGAATTTTGATCAAGGTCGATTTACCGCAGCCATTGGCACCAATTAAACCATAACGATTGTTATCACCGAATTTGATTGAAATATTTTCAAACAGGGGTTTGTCCCCGAATTGCATAGTAATGCCAGATGTAGAGATCATTGAACGTATTCCGTGAGACACAAGATTTAACCGTGCGATCGTCGCTTTATAGCACAGCTTGAAAAGTGGCGCAGCTTAGTGCAGGCCATGAGATATACAAGCCGGGGCATTGTGCGATGCTGTTACACAGGCTTTGCAAACCCCAAAAGTATACAAGGGCGCAAGCTTACGCTTACGCCCTTGCATTCAGGTCACCTCATACCAAGAGGGGAGGAGGAGATGGTGGTGACCCAAATTCAGGTCAATAAAAATAATATTTTGCACTCAAGGTGAAAATACTGGTTTCAAGTCCTTTGAAGTTTGTATTGATGGTCGCTGCGGTGGACTTTGGTTTGCTCAGCATGTGCGAGTATTCCGCACCAAGAGCATAGTTTTCAGCCAGACGATATTGCAGCCCCAGGCCATAAGCATAACCGGTGCGTGTTTTTTTCTGTTTGGCAAATGTAGCTTTGCTGTAGCTTGCTTTGAGTGTGGCTACGCCAATTAAACCATAGACCATCCAGTCGTCATTGAAATTATATTTTGGTTTTAGGAATGCGGCTGCAAAATAATCAATGCCCGTTTTTGGCTGCAAGGTCAGCTCTTCACCTGTTTTTCCGGAAGCACCGATTCTCAGTTCGGCTCCTAGGTATTCGGAGAAATCATCACCGATCTGAAGATAACCACCGGCAACGGCCTTTTTACTGACACCTGTTCCGAGATTAAAGGCTCCGAATCCGGTGCCCACATAAGGGTCTGATGCTTGGGCTGCACTGGAAAATGCAAATATTGCACAGAATGCGGCGACCAGTTTGATTGTTTTGTTCATGCTTGAAGCTCCTTTACTTGAACCGTTGGAAGTCAACTCTAAGCACGAAGCTGAAATGAAGCTGAACGCGAGCGTTCAGAATCAGGGAATGGTGATGCTTACCTGTAAACCATGCAGTGATGCCGATCGGGAAATCGCAATATGCCCGTCGTAGGCCTGAACCATTTCATTGACGATAGCCAGCCCCAAACCATGGCCGGGCTGACGTTCGTCGGCACGAATGCCGCGCTGCAACAACACGTCAACTTGATTATCAGCCAGCCCCGGGCCGTCATCTTCAACGCTGATTTTGAATCCACCATCAGCTTGCTTAGCCATGCAGCAGCGCACATGGGAGCGCCCCCATTTGGATCCGTTTTCCATTAGATTGCCCAGGATTTCAAGCATATCTTCACGATCCGCTGCAACACGGTCGATGTTATTTAATTGCAGTTCGATATGTATGTTTGGAAATGCACGCTTCAGCATTCGGCTCATATCATGCAAATCAGACTCTACATCTTTCCATAAGCCGCCCGGCATGGGGCCTGCGGTACGCGCACGCACCAATTCGCGTTCAATGCGCTCGTTAATCAACTGCAGTTGTACATTCAATTCGGCTCGATCGTCACCCTGCACCTGACGTTCAGCAATTTGACGGGCAACGGCTAGGGGAGTTTTAAGGCTATGAGCCAAATCGCCGAGGGCATGGCGCGAACGCATTAAGCGCTTGCGCATCAAGCCAATCAAGCGATTGACTTCCACCACCAAGGGGGTGATTTCTTCAGGAGTGGGAGCACTGACTTCTTCCAGTTCACCACTATCGAACTGACTCAATTGCTGACGCACACGCGACAAGGGTTTGAGACTAATATTGATTAACCAGCCTTGCAGCACCAGCAAAGCCAGCACCGCAGCAGCGGCAAAAAGCAGAAAATGGTGTTGGAATGCTACTGTTGAAGATTCCAGCAAGGAAATATCTTCAGCCACCCGAATCGTTACCGTTTGATGATTTAATTCAACGCTGCGGGAAAGGATCAGCAGGCGCTGCTGCTTTGGCCCCTGCACATCTTTACTGACCCCGGTTTGTGTTCTCGGCAGCTGTTCATCCCATAAGGAGCGCGAAGGAAGCAGCGTGTCTGCAGCCTCAATTTGAAAATAATGACCTGAAAAAGGGCGTTGATAAATAGCCGGGATGGCTGCTTGATTCAGTTTTGCAGAGCCGGGAGGTAACCACGTCAGGGCAGAGAGAATTTGATCCTGATCGTGCTGCAGGCGTGAGATCAGGTTGTTTTCACTTAATGCGACGACTTCGTTGCTGATCATAAACGATTGAATGATAAAAAACAGAATCAAGCTGGCAGCAAGGCTAGTGGTGAGGCGCTGCTTGAGTGAGCTCATGTTTTCATCTCAAGCAACACATCCGGATCAAGATAATAACCCTGACCACGACGTGTGCGAATAGCATCCCGGCATAGCTTTTTGCGCAAGCGACTGACATAGACTTCAATCACATTACTTTCTTTGTCATCGTTAAAGTCATACACATGTTCAACCAGATGCGAGGCGGACATCACTTTGCCGGGCTTGAGCATCATGTAACGCAATAAACGAAATTCGACTCCCGTCAATTCAATGTCGCGCCAGTACTGCTGCTCCTGCCATTGTGCAATCTGTTGATCTTCATCAAGCCGCAAACAGCCAATGCATAGCGCTTCACTACCTCGGCCGGATGAACGCCGAATCAAGGCTTGCAAGCGCACCACCAGTTCTTCGATGTGGAATGGTTTGGTGAGATAATCATCGGCACCGCAGCGAAAGCCTTCGACTTTTTCATGCCATGCTCCACGCGCAGTCAAAATCAGGACAGGGCTGGTCATGGCGTTTTTACGCCAGCCAGCGAGCACTTCCAGGCCCGACAAATCAGGCAATCCAAGATCAAGGATGATAATATCGTAGGGTTCATTCGCGCCCATAAATGCACCATCAACACCATTATGACAGATATCAACAGCAAAGCCCCGTTCGGCTAATTCAGTGCTTAATTTTCGACAGAGTGTGACTTCATCTTCAATAATCAGCAATCGCATTAATCGTGCTCCGATTCAATAATATGGCCATCGCGTGCATCGACTTTAATTTGTCGAATAACATGATCGGCTCCAAGCATTTCAATTTCATAGACGATGGAATCACTTTCATCTTCCAACTCCACATTCAGCAGTGTGCCGGGATACTGCTGTTCGAGGCGGATAAGAATCGTTGAAAGAGGCAGGATTCTATCACTGCTGCGCAATTGACGTATTCGATCCATATCATCGGCATGCACACTCACACTGCCGATGAACAGAGCCATGAGGGCGCATAGCGATGCATAAAAAAAACCTCGGGCTAGCATCGCAATGGCTTAGTCTTCCCAGCGACCAAAATCGGGAATGCGTACATCATCTTCATCAAAACGTCCTTTTTCGGCCATACTATGGCAACTCAGGCAATTGGAGAAGGATCGTACCTTGGCATTGCCGCTCACCATGCGAGTCGGAATCTCACGATGTTTATGCTCAAAGAACGGTGTTTTGGTGATGCGCAACGGGGTATCGACGTGGCGAATAGAACGCAACACACTGCGACTGAAACGATTCGACGATTGATCTGCGGCATTGTCTTGCAAATAGCGTGTGATCTTTGTTTGTGTGTCGGCATCCAGTTCAGCATTTTCACCAAAATGATCGTCTAGGCTACTCATGATTTTTAACCATGAACGTTCGGGTAAAAAAACCGGCGGATAAGCAAAATGACAGGCGGCACACTCATTTTGGTAGCTTTTGTTGGATATCATCGGCACATCAGCTGTCTTATGCCAGAATCCACCCGCTTCACCGCGCTCATGTTCGTCATCCTCATCCGACCAGCCCAGTGTAACCATGGCCAGACTTAGGCAGCCCGTCAGCAGTAAAGCACCCCAGACATGCTTGTGTGATGTTGTGTTTTTTAAATTGTTGTTCACTCTGTTCTCCTTATTGTGCTTTCAAAAAGCTTAGTATGTCGCCTTTTTCCTGAGCCGTGCATTCGCGACCCCATGTCCATTTGCAGTTGCGCCTGAACCATTTCTCAATGTTTTTGGTATCATTAAAACGATCCGCATTGACACTCGGAGCCATGGCTTCAATGCGCTTTCCAGTACGCATGTGCTGGCCTGCACCTTGTAGATTGACGCTATGGCACGATGCGCAGCTGACTGCTTTTCCCAGCTTGGCTTGCAGATGCGAGGCCCGCCATAAGGATGCGCCGCGCGCTGCATCAAAGGCATGTGCGCCAGCATCGCGATACGTTGATAATTGCTGCTCGATGACGTGTTCCGATGCCAGTGCGCTAGTGGAAAACATGGCGAGTGCGAACAAAGTTAATGTATAATAATATGTCATGAGAGATTCTCCTTGATTGTTTTTTTGCCGTTGATCATCGCCATCACCAGATTGCATTGTTGCAACCGGCTTTCCAGCAGCACGCCGAGCAAATGAATAGCGACCAGAAATTGAAGAACAATGAAGCTCCAGTGGTGTATCGTTTGTATGAACATTTCCGATTCGAATGCAAGCGATAGGCGGGCAAATATGCCAAGCCCCATTTGCAGACCCAAAAGCCCCATACCCGTGCCCGATAATATAATCAGGGCGCTGAATAATATAAAAATCATCACGCTGCCGATGGGAGTGTGAGCGATATAATTACCCGATTTGAAATGCAGTAATTCACGACAGTGTTGCTGAATTGAAGACAACGATGGATAGAGCGATGAGAACAGTGCATTGCGCCCGCCAACAACACCCCATATCAAACGAAACAGCAGAAGGCCGGATAGCACTGTTCCGGAAATAATATGCATGCGAATATCGCGCCCTTCCGACCACCATGACAGCAAAAACACTGCCACCAACAGCCAATGAAAACAGCGCAGCATGGGATCCCATACCTCCTGCTTTCGAAACGTTAATGACTGTTGTTGATTGATCATGGCGGAATACTTCTTGCACAAGCTGAAATGAAACTGAATCCATAATTACTATAGGGTTTCTATGGCCGCTCTTTTCAACATTTTCACGGAAATGTTATTCATGCTGATTTGAGCAGCTCTTTCCGAATGCCTGCAATGCTTTGGCTGATACAGGAGTACAGGACTTTATTGTCGATGTTTGTCAAAAATTGCGCAATGGTTCTGTGAGGGTTGTAGATGCTAACTTTGATTATTCATGAATCGTCCGGGTTAAGAATTAATGCACTGTCGAACCCATTGATTTCAGCACATCATTCAATTGATCCAGCTTCCAGGGTTTTTGCAATCGCAAAGGTTCTTCACCACAGACCCACTCTCGTTTTGCATCATCACTGAAATCATAACCTGTCATCAGCACCATTTTCACACTAGCGCCACTGTGTTGCCAAATCACTTCAGCCAACTCAACACCACCGAGTTTTGGCATCACACAATCCAGAATGGCCATGCGCACATCGGCTTTGTGTTCCAAAAAGTATTGCAACGCCTGTTCTCCATCTCCGGCTATGAGTACGCGATAACCGGCATCTTGCAGCATTTCACTAATGGATTCACAAAAAGGCCGGTTATCATCGGCCAACAAAATCAATTGCCCCTGACCGGGATGAATGGATACATCCGATGCTTTCACCTGCTCATCAACAGCAGCAACTAATGGCAGATATATATCAAAACAAGAGCCTTTTCCGAGTTCGCTTTTCAAACCAATCCAGCCACCATGCATTTCAACACAGCCCATCACCATCGGCAAACCAAGGCCTGTTCCTTTGCCAGCGGACTTGGTGGTAAAATAAGGTTCAAAGATCCGCTCTTGGGTGGCCTGATCCATGCCCGAACCATTATCAGAAATACAGATATGCACACATTGTTGCTGTCCTGAATGGATGTTTTCAGCCAGCGCCTTTCTGGCTTCGTGTTGAATGCTACTTAGCTCAACAGTATGAATCGATACAACGACCCGGCCAACATAATCAACGCGAGCATGGTTGTTTTGTACATCCTCAACCGCATGGCGCGCATTGTTGACCAGATTAAATACACTGCTTTGCAACAATGAGGGGTCACCATGAATAGTGATACCGTTCGCATCAATTGTAGTATGCAGTTCAATGTTTTCAGGTGTGCTGGTTTCCAATAATTTGAAGGTTTCTTTGCCGAGTGGTTGCAGATCAAAGTCTTGCCGTTCCACCTGCTGCTTGCGTGCAAAAACCAGCATCTGGCGAATCAAATTAGCCCCACGATAGCCTTGCGACTCAATCGATTCAATACGATTGACTGCGCTGCTGTCGGCATTCATGTTTTTTTTCAACAAGTACAAATTACCCATCATGGCAGCCAGCATATTATTAAAATCATGTGCAATGCCACCAGCCAGTGTGCCAACGGCTTCCATTTTTTGAGCATGGATCAGTTTGTTGCCCATCTCGATTTCTTCGGTCATATCCCGAATCACCGCGATATGCATGCGTTTGCCATCCTCACCCTCAACCACAGTAATCGTGGTCATCGCTTCATAGGACTCCTGATCAACACGACTCCAACGATTGCGACCCGACCATTGCCCCTCTTTCAACAATGCATTCTGTACCAGCTCCTCTGTCCACATCTCATCACACCAGTAATGCCAAACCGAAGTCCCTTCGAGCTCAGCTTTATCCAAACCAACATGCCGGACAAAGGCCTGATTGACAAAATCAATATCCCCCTGTTGATCAAAAATACAAATCATATCGCAGGCTTGATCCACCGCGCCCACCAAGTGCTCAACTTGCAAATTCAACGCTCTCGTCTCGGATACATCATGCAACAAACCCAGCCAGTAATTCGGTTTCTCCCCATCCAGACAAATGGGACTCAGTTGCAAATCATTCCAGAATAAACTGCCATCCTTGCGTTTGTTTTTTAACAAAGCATGCATGGGCTCTACAGCCTTAAGTGCCCTCATGATTTTATCTTGTTCCAATTGATGTTCCAGCCCCTGCACCAAAAAATCAGGTGACTTTCCTTTTGCATCGCTCATCGAATAACCGGTGATTTTTGTAAACGCGGCATTGGTATAAACAATGGCATGATCTTGTGCCGGATCGGTAATTATCAAACCGGCATGAGAATGCTCTGCAATAGCTCGAAAAAACGCATCCTGTTCTCTGGCCTGAGCTAATGGTCGCACAATCCACAGCTGCGCCACCACCGCCGTAATTAAACCAAGCAAAAGCACATCGAGCATGTCTACCAGCCACGGCGTAGCACCCTCAATTAAAAAATGAAAAGCCATCATGATCACGAATTCTGTCATCATCACCACGGCCAATAGCTTCAGTGCAGGAGCATAACGGGAGATATTCATGCGCTAGATTATCCTTTATTCACCATAATATAAATATGGGGAAAATTCGACGTTGGGTAT
>CAZKHV010000005.1:0-18170 GCA_964552605.1 uncultured Zetaproteobacteria bacterium
TTTTGGGCGTGCCACTGCGTACATATGTTCTCGCGACGTTTTTTGGCATTATGCCTGCGACGTTTGTTTATGCCTTGGCAGGTTCCGGCTTGGGTAGTGTGTTGGATCAGGGTGAGGCTGTGACATTGACTGGAGTGCTTACACCGGAAGTGCTGGCAGCCTTGTTGGGGCTGGCCTTGCTGGCCGTGATTCCGGTTGTTTATAAACGTTTTGCGCACAAGGCTGTGGTCAAAGGAGATAGTCAGTGAGTGAGTTAGCAGGTCAGTCATCAGATCAGTTAGTAAACCAGTTAGTAAATCAGTCACCGAGTCCGGCATCGAACCAGAAAATAACTGCGAATGAGATATTGCATGTTGATATCTGTGTGATTGGAGCCGGTTCCGGTGGTTTGAGTGTGGCTGCGGGTGCATCTCAAATGGGTGCAACGGTAGCGCTGGTTGAAAAGAGCGAGATGGGTGGTGATTGTTTGAATACAGGTTGTGTGCCATCCAAAGCGTTATTGGCGGCAGGCCATGTGGCGCAATCCATGCGTGAGGCCGGTTCGTTCGGGGTGCAATCACAGCAGCCGGAAGTGGACTGGCAGCAGCTACATGATCATGTGCAGGGCGTGATTGCAGCGATTGCGCCAAATGATTCGCAACAGCGTTTTGAGGCGCTGGGTGTGATCGTGATTCGGGCGGCGGGTCGTTTTGAAGATGCAACGACTCTGCGAGCCGGCGATCAACGTATTCGAGCCAAATATTTTGTATTGGCCACAGGTTCTTCAGCTTTTGTGCCACCGATTACGGGCTTGGATCAGATCGATTATTTTACCAATGAGAATATTTTTGCCAATACTACTGCCGTGGATCATTTGATTGTCATTGGCGGTGGCCCGATTGGTTTGGAAATGGCGCAGGCACATTTGCGTTTGGGTGCGAAGGTCACCGTGATGGAGATGGCGCGTTTGTTGATGAAAGACGATCCAGAGCTCACGACGATCGTGATTGATCGATTGGCTGCTGAAGGCATGGTTTTTCATGAAGGTGGGCGTGATTTGAGCTTTGAAACAACGGCGGATGGTAAAATCGCAGCGCATTGCCAGACCGATGCGGGCAGCCAGTGTGCGATTGGGACACATGTGTTGATTGCCACAGGGCGGCGTGCGAATGTGAATGGGTTGAACCTGGAAGCCGCCGGCGTGGCATTTAGCTCTAAAGGTGTACAGGTGGATGCGCGGTTGCGCACAAGCAATAAACGCATTTTTGCCATTGGTGATGTGGCAGGCCCCTATCAATTTACGCATATGGCAGCTTATCAGGCTGGTATTGTTATCCGTAATATGTTGTTTAAATTGCCGGCTAAAGTGGATTATTCTGCCGTGCCATGGGTGACTTATACCGATCCGGAACTGGCACATGTTGGTTTGAGTGAAGCAGATGCTGTGCAAGCAGGTAGAGATATCCGTGTGTTACGCTGGCAGTTTGAAGAGAATGATCGAGCCCAGGCTGAGTATCGTACCGAAGGCATGATTAAAGTAATCACCACAGCGAAAGGCTTGATTTTGGGTGCAAGTATTGTCGGTTTGCATGCTGGTGAATTGATTCAACCGTGGATTCTGGCAATCAGTCAGAAGCTTAAAATTGGGGCGATGGCTGGCATGATTGCACCATACCCTACCTTGGCCGAAGCCAATAAACGCATAGCTGGCAGTTTTTATACAGAAAAGCTATTTTCAAAAACAACCCGTGCAGTGGTGCGTTTCCTGATGAAGTTTTGATGTATTCAACTCGATACGTTGATGCTGATGACTTAATTTGGTGCCGAGGGTTTGAGTGACTGCTCTGCCCCAAGCCTTGCAATGATGAGTCTCACCATGAGTATTGCTGGTAATGAGTATGCGAAATCTGAACTTTTTATTTGTTTGTGCGCTTGTCTTGGCTGTGTTCCCTATGCTGGCATCGGCTGGTAGTGCTACGGTAGTGCGTGATGTGCGTTTGTGGACAGCGCCGGATCATACGCGTTTGGTGTTTGATCTCAGTGCTAGCATGAAATACAAGTTGTTTCGTCTGCATAAACCGGAACGCATTGTGATCGATATGAAGCGGACTGTACTGAAATCGAATTTAAAAAAATTACGCCTACCTGATCCGGTGATTCAGGCCATTCGGTATGGTTCACCATCGGCCAAGATGCTGCGTATTGTTATTGATGTGAAAGAAGCAGTGCAGCCACGTTCATTTTTACTTAAACCCCTGAAAGGCAAACCACACCGGCTGGTGGTTGATTTGACGCGGTCGGAGAAGGTGAAGAAGACCGTTTTAAGTGCGGTGAACGGTTCGAACTCAAAACGTGCTCTGCTGATTGCGGTTGATGCGGGTCATGGCGGCGAAGATCCAGGCGCCATGGGGCCACGTAAATTGAAAGAAAAAGATGTGACGCTGGCTGTGGCAAAGA
This sequence comes from uncultured Zetaproteobacteria bacterium, assembly GCA_964552605.1. GTDB lineage: Bacteria > Pseudomonadota > Zetaproteobacteria > Mariprofundales > Mariprofundaceae > Mariprofundus. The sequence goes on from CAZKHV010000005.1 coordinate 2,437, forward strand.
GACTAGCGAAAAAAATCAATGCTCATCCCGGCATGAAAGCGGTGTTAATTCGTAAGGGTGATTACTTTGTGGCGTTAAAAAAACGTGTAATGATGGCGCGTAATATGCATGCGGATTTGATGATTAGTATTCATGCCGATGCGATTAACGTGCGCACCGTGAAAGGTGCGAGTGTGTACACCTTATCCGAACGCGGTGCGACGCAGGATAGGGCGGCCAGAGCCTTGGCAGCCAAAGAGAATGCCGCTGATGAAGTGGGTGGTGTGGCTTTTGAACAGGTGAATGATCCCTTGGTTAGCCGTATTTTGGGTGACATGTTTCGACGTGATAGCTTGAATAGCTCTCAAATGCTGGCCGAAGAAATGTTAAAACGTTTGAAGAAGGTGGGGCCGATCAAATATGGTAAACCCAAACATGCACGTTTTTATGTATTGAAGGCGATGGAGATTCCTAGTGTGTTGGTGGAAATGGATTATATCTCCAATCCTGTGCGTGAGAAGAAGCTGAAGAGCCCACGTCATCAAGAGCGCTTAGCGACAGCGTTGTTTGATGCCAGTCTTGGTTTCTTTCGTAAAATGGGGCGTTTGCAACAAGCTTCGAGAGCAGGCCTGCCGCCGTTGGCTCGGGCGGATGATGTGGTGGAGAGGTCACAATTATAATGTCCAACTCAACAGAATTGTACAAAAGGCTGCTCGGCTTCTTGATGCCTTATAAAGCGCGTTTGAGTATTGCGGTGAGCTGTATGGTGGTGCTCGCAGCCTGTACGGCGGCCATGGCCTGGATGTTGAAGCCGGTGCTCGATGAGGCGCTCTCCGGTAAGAATGCTGATCTGATTTATATTATCCCGATGCTGGTGATTGTACTTTATCTGGTTAAAGGTGCGGCTTACTTCGGACAGGCGTACATCATGGGGTATATCGGTCAGAAAGTTATTTTTGATCTGCGTAACTTGTTGTATCAGCGTTTAACGGCACAATCGCTGGCCTTTTTTGCGCATCGTAAAACAGGCGAGTTGTTGGCACGGCTGTCGTACGATGTGGCTTTGGTGCAGGCGGCGGTAAGTACTGCGGTAACGGCCTTGATGCGTGATGCGATTTCCATTGTGTTCTTGCTCGGCGTGGTGTTTGTGCAGGATTGGATGCTGGCTTTGATTGCCATGCTGGTGTTTCCGGCAGTGATTTATCCGATTGCCCGTTTTGGCCGGAAAATGCGCCATGCTACACTCGATGGGCAAGCGGCTATGGGTGATTTAACCAGTCTTCTGGAAGAAACAGTGGGTGGTATTCGAGTCGTTAAAGCCTTTGGCATGGAAGAATACGAACGCAGTCGCTTTCGTAAGTTCACCGGCGACTTTATGTCACATCAGCTGGAAATATTTCGGGTTAATGCGCTGTCGTTCCCGATCATGGAATTGTTGGCCGGTTTTGGCATTGCTGGTGTGTTGCTGTATGGCGGGATGCGGGTGGCTTCCGGTGAAACGACGGCGGGTACGTTGGTGTCATTTCTCGCAGCGGTGATTATGTTGTATGAACCAGTCAAGCGTTTGTCGCGCGCCAACAATGAAATTCAGCAGGGTTTAGCGGCGGGTGAACGCATTTTTGAAGTGCTCGATGAAGCGGTCGAAGTTGAAGATAAACCTGCGGCACAAACATTATCTCCGTTTTCTAACGCAATACAGTTTGACAGCTTAAGTTTGCAGTATTCCGGTACGGACAGGCCGGTATTGAATGGTATCGACTTTAGCGTTCCAGCCGGCCAGGTGGTGGCCTTGGTCGGGCGTAGTGGGGCGGGTAAAACATCGTTGGTGAATCTGCTGCCGCGCTTTATGGATGTCAGCGCTGGTGCGGTACGCATTGATGGTGTGGATGTGCGAGATCTTACACAGGCATCGTTGCGCAGCCAGATTGCCTTGGTGACGCAGGAAATTATTCTGTTTAACGATACAATTCTGAGCAATATTGCTTATGGTCATGAGGATATTGATCTGGCTAAAGTCGAAGCGGTAGCCAGAGCTGCGAATGCCCATGAGTTCATTGAAAAACTGCCGCAGGGTTATGATACCGTGGTGGGAGAGCGTGGTGTGATTCTATCCGGTGGTCAGCGCCAACGTATCTCGATGGCCAGGGCCTTGTTGAAAGATGCACCGATTCTGATTCTGGATGAAGCGACCAGTGCTTTGGATACCGAATCCGAGCGTTTGGTGCAGCAGGCGATTGACCGTTTGATGAAGGATCGGACGGTGATTGTGATTGCGCACCGCTTATCGACCATTCGCCATGCCAATCAAATTGTGGTGTTGGATGATGGACGTGTGGTTCAGCAGGGTAAACATGAAGATTTGCTGGCTGAGGGTGGCTTGTATGCGGAGTTGTATCAGTTGCAGTTTGAGTCCCATAGAACCGAATCCCATAGAACCGAGTCGGATAAATTAACTCGCGATCAAGAGCCGTCTGCGTAAGGTGAAAGGCCGTTTGATTATCTGGTTGGTTCCACGCCTGATAAAAATCATTATTCTTTTTCTGGAACATAGTATTCGTTGGCAGACAATTGGTGCCCCCTATTCACCGGATGATGCGCAGCGCAACCTGTATGCCTTCTGGCATGCGCGGTTGTTGATGATTCCGTATTTCTCTCGGGGCGGACGCTGGCATGGTTACATGCTGATCTCATCGCACCGGGACGGTGGTTTTATCGCCGACACCTTGCATCTTTTGGACATTGAAACGGTACGTGGTTCGACGACGCGCGGCGGCGCACGGGCGATGCTGAAGATGCTCAGAGCGGTTAAAAATGAAAACAGACATTTGGGCATTACACCGGACGGGCCAAAAGGGCCGCGAGAAGTGGTACAGAAGGGGACGGTTCAGTTGGCCATGAAAGCGGGATTACCCATTGTGCCGATATGTTACGCGACCAAAGGGCATTGGCGCATTAATTCATGGGATAAGTTTTATATTCCGAAACCCTTCTCGCGAGGTGTGTTTGTGATTGGTGATGCGGTGCGGATTCCCGAGGATGAAGATATGGATGCGGCAGTGGCGCGCGTGCAGCAGGCTATGGATGATGCACAATATCGTGCGGATCATTATTTTGATTGATTGGTTGGGCTGGATGTGATCGAAGTGTAATGAAACCAGCCTGAGCCAGACCAAGCACGATGGATGTTCAAACTGCTCGTATATGAAACGACATGTTCGTACCGCTTTGCGGCCGGAGATTATCCGTACAGCAACGCGTTTTGCCTTAATCGTTGGTCCGATTCTGGTCATGATCAATCATGGCGATGTTATTCTTGCGGGGCAAATGGATGCGGCGGCATGGTTAAAGAGTATGCTGACGATGATTGTGCCTTATACCGTTTCAACATTATCGAGTATCAGTGCTTACCATTCATGCCAGCTTGTGTGTGATGGCGATGGTGAATCGGATGAGGTGAATTGAGTTCGATTGCTTATCTGCCAAGTAAACGAGAAAAAAAGCCTTGTTTGGATTGGGTTGATGTGTTGACCTGAATCAGAATGATGGAGATATTGTCCGGTCCGCCAGCGTTATTGGCCATTTGAACCAGTTCGGTGGCGGTTTTTTTAAGTCCGTGTTTGCAGCAACTCAGACTTTGATGAATGGCTTCGTCGGACACCACATCGGTTAATCCATCCGAGCACATCAGATACAGGTCGCCAGTTTGAACCATGTCTTCGACCAAGTCAGCTTCTACCTTGGGATCCACGCCGAGTGCCCGGGTAACCAGATTTTTAATATTGGAATGGCGTGCGTCATCGGCGGTGAGTAGTCCTCGGCGTACTTGCTCATGAATCAGCGAATGATCTTCGGTGACATGGCTGAGCTTGTTGGCGCGCAGGCGGTACATGCGTGAGTCACCGACATGGGCGGCAGTGATGTGGTTGCCGTAGAATGCTGCTGCCAGGACAGTTGTACCCATGCCGGCACATTCCGATTGTGTTTGAGCGCGTTGATAAATAGCTTGATTGGAGGCTTTAATGGCCTGTCGAAGCAGTACGGATTCACCGGTAAAGCCAGTGTTTGTATCGATTTCAGCCAGAGGGATGTTGAGGATTTTATCGCGCAGTGATGCGGAGATCATGTCCACGGCCATAGCGCTGGCAACTTCACCGGCATTGTACCCCCCCATGCCATCGGCTAAGACGGCAAAACCATGCTGGGGTGAAATATGTACACAGTCTTCATTGTGCTTGCGTCGGATGCCGATATCGGTGATGGCAAACATATCTATCGTGGTCATTGATTTTCTCCGCTGCTGTTTAACTCACGCAGGCAGAGGGATACTCTTGCCTGTACGTCACTGGCCGTTTGAATGCGTTGATCGGCTTTTTTGCTTAGTAAGTCGTTAATCAAAAGGCTGATACTGTCGCTAATGTCGGCATTGTGTTCGCGCACATCGACATGGGGTTGCTTGGCGATTTTATACATCAACTTGGAAATCGATTCGGCTCGAAAAGGTCGTACGCCGCAGATCAATTCATAGAGCATGACTCCGAGAGAGAACAGATCGGAGCGACCATCGAGTGCTTTGCCGGAGAGTTGTTCGGGCGACATGTACGAAGGTGTGCCGAGCACTACACCTGCTTTTGTTTTGCTGGATTCAATAATATGGGCGATACCGAAGTCGGTGACTTTTACGGCCTTGTTTTTGAGGATCATGATATTGGCGGGCTTAATGTCGCGATGAATAACACCATGACCATGGGCATATTGCAGGGCTTCGGCGACGTTGGCGACGATTTTCAAGGTGGTACTTAAGGGAAGTAGTTTGCCTTTTTTAGTATAGGGAGAAAGATCAATGCCATCGAGAAACTCCATGGCGATATAAGCTAGGTCTTGTTCGTCACCGGCATCAAAGATGGTGACGATATTGGGGTGGTTCAGCATGCCTGCAATTTCGGCTTCGTGAAAAAACTTGGATTTTACTTCCTCCAACTCTTCGGGTTTAAACTCCTGAGATAATGCCATGGTTTTGATGGCTACCTGGCGGTTTATTTTTGGGTCTTTACCGAGGTAGACCGTGCCCATTGCACCTTTACCGAGTTCGCTGATAATTTCGTAACGCCCCAGGGTTGTTTGATGCTCTGTATCAAGCAGTTGACTCGATAGCGTTGCATTGGCATTGCTATGCTTTAAAGCCTGATGCGAGCTTTTGGCCGCCATGATACGCGCCTGAATATCTTTATAGATCGGATCATGGCTGGCGATGTACTCATAAACCGCACTGGCTTGCTGAAATTGTTTTTTACGCTCACAGGCCTGTGCTAGCGCATCAAGCCGACCCAGTAGATCGTCATCCATAGGGCAGGCTATGAATTTTTCAAAAGCCTTGTCCAGCATGCCCTGGTTTTGAAACGATAGAGCCAGCATTTTATTGGTTGCATGAATATCGGGTTTGGTCTTAGGGGATGTTTGGGTGGCTTGAAAGCGTTGTTTACTGGCGATCAAGACATGTCCGGTGAGCAGCAATAGGGCTGCAGTGATGGTTTGCAGCCAGAAGGCGTAATAATGCAACAATAGCCAGTCGCTGCTGATCAGCGTGATAAACAACAGGCTGGAAATCATCATTGCCGTTTTAGTGCTCAGGCGAGGTAGGGCAATCAAATAGCAGCCGATAATGAGTAATAGAGCGAATTCGATGGCTTGAGTCCAACCGGGGCGTTGAATCATGTGTTGATGCAGGATGCTTTGCAGGACATGGGCGCTGAATTCGATGCGCGTCATGTCGTCGTTGCCGGCTGTCGTTACGATATTGTCGGGCTGATGGCCGGCATTGCCAATGAGGATGATTTTGTTGGTAAAGGTGCGACTCTCCAACTGTCCGTTATACAGCTTGTTGAATGTGTAAACAGGGAAAGCCGTAGTATTGTTATCATGGCGTATGGCCGGGTAAATGCGAATTTTTGCATCGATGTCAATATTTAATGGCCCGAGTTCAATGCTTTTACCGGCATGGATACGAATATCATCTGGATTCATGTTTAAGGCTTGGGCGGCTAATATTAGTGTTAACGAAGGAAAATAATAATCGCCATAAGCGATGGCCAGCGCTTCAGACCGGAGTATACCATCGCTGTCTTTAATGGTGTTGATATGCCCCATGCCTGCAGCGCTTTGTATGAGCTGTTTGTAAGGGGCTTTCATGAGTGCGGCGGTGAAGGTCTCGCTGGTTGGCTGCACATGTTTTAGAGCCATGGTTTTGAGCTGTTGATCCAGTAGTGGCAGATTTTGGACGATGCCTTGATTTAACTCGAACTGTATGGCGAGCAAGGTGTTGCCTGAATGGTGAATGGCATCGGTAAGGGGGGATGATGGAAGCGTGTTACTTGCAGGTCTTGCTTTGTTGAAAATCGTATGAATACCGATGAGTGCAGCGTTTGCCGCGCTCAGCTTGTTGATGGCGAATGCTGTGGCGAGTTCGGCTCCAAGGCCGCTTTGGCGGCGAGAGGCCTGGTCGATATTGAGAATAATGATGCGTTTATCAACGGGGTTGGTGGCTTGAGGTGCTTGTGAATCATAAATAATATTTTCCAGACTATTGAAAGGCGCTGGTTGCAAATTTAGAGTCAGTACGAAGAGTAGTGTAAGTATGGAGCCCAAAAACCAGTTGGATTGCCAGATTGCACCAAGACTCAAAAAAACCTCCCTCTATTCACTAATTCATTATAATGAATTTGCATATTGGCAATTTAATATGCTCTGTGCAACTGTCCTTTTTTTCAAATATTGATGGCTGGAGTTATATTCTTTTGTTGTATATGTAGGTCGTGTAATTCGTGTTGACAGGCTTATCACTGCTCCGTACGGTTCGCGCTCCAATTTTCCCCGATAGTTCAGTTGGTAGAACGGTGGACTGTTAATCCATATGTCGCAGGTTCGAGTCCTGCTCGGGGAGCCATTTATGGGCCGGCTTTTGTCGGCCCTTTTTTATTGGCTTAGCTACCGTGTTGGGTTGTGGTTCGCTGGTCAATCCGAGTAACGAGTCGGAAATGGTTCTTTAAAGCTATGGATATTACTGATGATTGTGTTGGTTGAGAAGTAAATTCTCTTGATAAAATAATGATATATGTACTCCGGCTTCATGTATTGCTTGCTTGATTAAGTTTTTTCACTGACTATGCTGTGGGTCAAGTTATGTTTTTTTTAGACTGTTAGAGTTATGTGTTGAATGGGGCGGGTGATATGGGATCTTATAAGCTTGGATTGAAAAACATAAGGCAGGGCTTGATTTTTGCGGGTTTGTTTCTAATTGTGGGGTTGTTCACAGCGCCCGTGGTGCAGGCTGATGTAGGCGATCGGATGGAGGTTTCTGCCAATAAGGCGACGCTATATGCGGAGCCATCGACAAGCTCTGCTCGACTCATGCGTCTGAGTGCAGGCGCGCAAATGGTTGAAATGGAGCGTCAGGGGGCGTGGTTGTTTGTCTCCTTGAAGGGTTCTGGTGCTCAAGGTTGGATGCAGGCATCGCTTGTGCGTAAGGCCATGCGCCGAGTGATTGAAAATAAAGTCCGGAAGCATGTGAAAAAGAAGAGCACGCGAAAGACGATTGCTAAAAAAACATCAAAACATAAATCTGCAGTAGCGACGCTGGCTGAGCCGTCTGTGCCAGCGCTGGGTGCTGATTTTTCCACCCGTAAGACATCCTTGAAAGATATCGGTTTGGTGAAGGGTGTTTTATTTGAAGGCGCACTTGGCGTGCATTCGAGGACATTCTATTTTCCGGCACCGCTGGATTCATTAATTACGCACGGATCGTTCCGTTTGTTATTTCGCGCAACACCCAATTTGCTTGAATTGGCAAATGTGCGCATAGCAATCAATGATGTTCCTTATAAGCAAGTTAGGATTCCTGCGGATGGAGGCATGCATGCAGTGGATGTGCGTTTGCCATCAACGGCGTTTAAAGGCGGAGTGGTGAAAGTGACGGTGAGTGGTAATTTGCCGCTTACGGAAAATCGCTGTTTTGATGCTCGTTTGAGTGATGTGTTCTTGCATCTTTCCCCTGAAAGTTCGTTGTCTATTGCGTATCGATCGGTTGAAAAGTCTGTGCGTGATGCATGGCGTATGTTGCCGCACAATGTGACCATCAGTTTGTCTGGTGGTCGTTTGGGAGAAGGTCAGTTTGCTTCGGCTTTGGCGATGATGTCGTTGCTGGTGGATGGCGGTAAAGAGGTTCGGATTACGCGTTTGCCTGAAATGGGTGATATTATTATAGCGCCGAAATCAACAATCGAGCCGTTGGTGCGCAAATTAAATCTGGATGCTAAATCATCAGAGAAAAACGAAGCCTTGAATCATGTTAGTAGTTTGGCTCTGGCTCATTTCTCCAATCGTACGGCTATTGTGTTGTTGGACCCTTACGATGTTCAGCCGATTTATTTATTGGATGATTCGTGGAAGATGCTGGCAGCTAGCGATCACTACCGCATATCCAGACCTGATAATCTCTTTACTCATGTTGAGCTGTTGGGCACAGAGGGTGATTCCGGTTACTTTTCTCTGCCGTTGTCCAAACTTGGTATGGATATCAGCACCAAATCGATCAGTACGGAAGTCAGCTGGCAGACAGTGATTAACCCATTTGATTTGCCGATGGGGACACAGCCAGAATTTATAAACCTTAATATTGTTGCGCCCGTACGCTGGGAAAATGACCCGACCTATGAATTGTATGTCTTTCTTAATGATGTGTTGGTCAAATCAGCCCGTTTGGACAACAGTGGAGCGAAGCAGCATTTTACTGTGAACTTACCCAGTGAATACCAGCGTCAGTACAACTTTATTCGAGTCGTCGTACAGCACGATGTCGTGTCTGGAAATTGCGAAGGTATATTGCCAACTGACTTTGTTCAGATTACGCCAGATAGTGCGTTGGTGGTGAGAGAGTCTTCATCTGATGTGCCAGAAAAGTTTGCAGATCTGGCAAAGTACTTTCTGACTGGCTTTGATACCTATGTGGAATCTTCATATTTGGAAAATCCCGAGCAGATATTGCATCTGATGGCACGTTTATCAGCCGACTTTCCATTAATGATTAATCACACTAAATTGCATTTTGAAGCCTCCGGCAGTGCCATACAGCCAAAAGGACCATTCGTTGCTGTGGGTCATTTTTCACTCGGTGATGATATCGAAGCGCCGGTGCGTTTTGATCAGGGGCAAGTGAAAATAGTTACGCCGAATGGCGAGTCTTACTTTGATGTTGATCAATTATCAAAGGTGACGATTGCACAGCTTGTGCATGCGCCAGCGGGTTATGGTTTGTGGGTTAGTCCATCAAATGCGGATGATCTGTCCAAAATTGAGCATTTGAAGCTGGCTGAAGATGATGTGGCGTTTATAGATTCGTATGGTGTGGTGAAAACACTGGATTCATCGGAGCCTACATTGGCTGAAGTCTACTACCCGGACGTGGAAGACTGGTTCGATGTGTTGGGTAAATATCGTTTTTGGCTGATGGTACTGTTGTGGTTCTTGTTGACGCTGGTGGTGGTATACCTCTATCGCATGTCGAGAATGAACAAGTTGGCACGTGAAGATGATGATGCCATGTATCAACGCGATGAAGACAGCAAGCAAGGTTCTCAGGCGGCAGATATGCATGAAGACCATACGGTTCATCCGGGTGGTGAGTTGGATCACCTTGATGAGAAACGGTAATCACAGACATGAACCAACCGCAAGGTGTGGCCAGGCTTAGAATCGGTGAAATGCTGCTGGGTGCTGAACTCATTACTCGGCAGCAGCTCGATCAGGCTTTAGCTCAGCAACAACGACAAGGTGGCCGCCTGGGCGATATTGTTCTGGCCCATGGCTGGGTTAAGGCGGTGGCCTTTTACGATGTGTTGTCGGATCACTTCCGACGCGGTCGCATCGGTGACTTGTTGCTGGAAAAAGGCCTGATCAATGAACACCAATTGACCGATCTGTTGCTTATTCAAAAGCAATGGGGCACTCGGGTTGGTGATATTGTGTTGGCTAAGGGTTGGGTGAAGCCTTATTTGCTGGGTCAGGTTTTAGCCGAGCATTTTGATAAACCCAACGTGGATCTGATGCAGGAAGGCATTGATGAGAGTTTGATCAAACGTGATCAGCTTTCAACGTATTCGGAAAATTTATTTGTGCCATGGCGGCGAGAGAACGGTCTGTTGAAAGTGGCTGTTGTGGATGTTAATGCTGAATTGCTGGAGCTTGTAGACCAAGTTGTCGGCGAGCCCTTTGACTTCGTGATTACATCGAAGTTCGACATTATTTGGCTACTGCAAGATATTGGTAATCAATATTATAGTGAAAAAGCAGTGCATCAGTTGGCCAATGAACAACCAGAATATTCAGCCAGTGAGGTATTTACCGTGCCTCAGCTGATTTTCTTCTTTGTTTGGATGAGTGTGAGTTTGGTGGTTATCTACTTCTGGCCAGTGAATTCGTTTATAGTGCTAATTTTTTCAATTTCCGTGTTTTTGTTGTTGAATTTTGGTTTGCGTATGGTGCTTACTTGGGTTGGTGGAGATCAGCGTTTTGATCATGTTGTGACCGATGAAGAGGTTGCAGCATTGGATGAACAAACCTTGCCAACATATAGTATTTTGCTGCCGATGTATCATGAGGCAGCAACCTTGCCGAATATTGCCGCATCCTTGCGTGCGATTGATTACCCTTTATCCAAACTCGATATTAAACTAATCCTCGAACAGGATGATGATGAAACGATTGATAAGGCTAAGGAGCTGGGTTTAGAAGGCATTTTTGAAATATTGCGAGTGCCGGATTCGCTGCCCAAAACCAAGCCGAAAGCATGCAATTATGCATTGCACTTTTGTCGTGGTGAATTGGCGACCATTTATGATGGTGAAGATGCCCCTGAACCTGATCAGTTGAAAAAAGCGGTGATTGCGTTTCGCAAGACATCGAAAAACACAGCTGTGATTCAAGCCCGTTTGAATTATTTTAATGTGGCGGAAAACTGGTTAACACGCATGTTTACCATGGAATATTCGTTGTGGTTTGATTTTTATTTGCCGGCTTTGGATGCTTTGAAGATTCCTATTCCGTTGGGTGGTACATCGAATCATTTTAAAATGGATGTGTTGCGTGAGATGGATGGTTGGGATCCGTACAATGTGACGGAGGATTGCGATCTGGGTGTGCGTTTGACACAGTCGGGTTATCGGGTGGGCGTGTTGAACTCAACGACCTTTGAAGAGGCTAATACTTCTATTCCGAATTGGATCAGGCAGCGTTCACGCTGGCTGAAAGGTTATATGCAGAGCTATTTGGTGCATATGCGCCGTCCGATTAAATTTTATCGTAAATTGGGTCCGGTTGGTTTCTGGGGTTTTCAGTTCTTTATTGGAGGCACGATCGTCAGCGCCTTGTTGGCACCATTCATGTTTCTAATGTATTTTGTCTGGTTGTTTACGCATACGGCTTTTTTCGATCCTTATTTTCCTTCGATTGTGCTGTATATCACGCTGTTTAATTTAGCGATAGCCAATGGATTCCTGATTTATTTGTTTATGTTGAGTGGTTTTAAACGCAAGCTGTATGGCTTGATTCCATGGGCGATTACGGTGCCTTTCTATTGGCTATTGCAATCATGGGCGGGTTATAAGGGCTTGTGGCAGTTGATTCATAATCCGTTTTATTGGGAAAAAACGGATCATGGTTTAACCAAGTTTGAAGTAGGTGATGATGCGGGTCAGTCCGATAAGGTTAATGGGCGGAATAAAGCCAGTAATTTCACCAGTGATCAATTTCAATGAACACTACTAGCAATTCGTGGAGACTGGCCGGTCGCGAAGGTTCCATATTGATATTTTTCCTGGCAGTGGGTCTGGCTGTGTTGACCGTTTGGATTTTGGCGAATGGTTTTTATCTGGAGGGTGCAACACAAAGCTGGGCGATGGTGATTGCAGCTCTGGGTGCCGATGATGTGTTGTTGGAAAACCTGACTATGCTAACACCGCATTTTCCCTTATACCTGCTGGCTCCGTTTTATTATATTCCCGGTTTGGATACGGGGGCAGCCCCGTATCTGATATCGATTATGGCTTCTGTTTTCCTGCTGTTTTTATGGGCACGAAACCTGAGGGATGTGGAATTAAGCCAGATCAGGCTGGCTATTTTGGCTATTTTGATCGTAGTGCACCCGGCCTTCTTATGGGCAGCGACTTCGGGTGGCCATATTACTTTAACCATGGTAACTTTTTATCTGCTTTACCGTGCGGCTCAACATATTATCTCCGATCATGATTTGCATTCGTATATTTCGATGGCCGTTGTGTTTGTGCTTTTCTTCTTTATTGACGGTACGGCCGTTTATATCTTTGTGGCCTTGATTCCGTTGTTGGTGTTGATTGCCCCGATACGTACAATCATGGTGTCTCCGATGAGTATGTATTTGATTGTAGGTACACCCTTTGCTTTTGCTGTGGGGACTTGGGCTTATATGAACTGGATTTTTGAAGGCGAGTTTCTTTATTTTATTACCAATTCAGAATCTGCTTTTTTGGGAGGCATGCTTAAAATTGATCAATACCCTTGGCTGATGGATTACGGCGGGCAGTTTTTTATGCCGTTGCTTGTTTCTGCCGGTTATTTATTGATAGCCTACCCGGTGTCGTTGTATTTACTGCTGGATACTGCGGATGATAATCATCGTTTCCGGGCCACGTTCGTGTTGATGTTACATCCTTTGATTGCAATTGGCATTGCGACGAGCCAATTTTATTTGACCCATCCCTTTGAAATTTTAACCTTGGTGAGCGCTGGCCTGATGGCAGAATTAACCTATGTGAAAATGAAAACCAATCGTGAATTTGTTTTATTGGTAGCATTTATGTTGGTCAGCATTGTCGGTGGCTGGTGGCTGTTTATTGAGACTGGAAACCCGCAGATGATCCGTTGGGTTAAGGCCTTGCAGGGTGAAAACACCATGGTCGCTGTCGATAAGGATGCTGATTTGCAGCTTGGAAAATGGTTGAGTGCGCATCGCCAACCCACCATGCTTTACGAACGTAGTGCTTATCGTGCGATTGCGGCCAGAGGAGATGCGGATCGCTTGATGTTGTCCTTCTCCCTTGGTTTTAAGAGCGCTATTCGTGAACGGATTCCCTCTGTTACACAGCTGGCAGTGCCGGATCCTTCTACGCAGTTGGGGCGGCGCGATTTATTGAATATTCGTTATCCGACGTTGTATAGCAATGGCTTTGCAGGATTCAAATTGGTATATGATAAGTTAGGCTGGCGAGTTTATCGGCGGATCCATGCGTAACTATTGCTTCGGCCTCTTATTTATTGCTTTGTCTGCGACAGGCTTTTTGGGCGGCTGCACGACGACGGGTGAGTTGAAAAACCAATCCATGTTGCGCGGGTTTAATGTGATGCAACATGAGAATGTAGGGTGGAATGAGCCTCAAGCACGGCGTTCGATGCAGCGTATGGTTAGCCTGGGTACGAATGCGATTGTACTGATTGCTTTTCTGGAACAGGACTCGGCCAGTGCATTGCGGGTGAATTATTCCAATGCGGTGAGCTTTCAGCAATTGCAGAAGGCGATTGAATATGCTCATGAGTTTGATCTTGAGATTATTTTAAAGCCTCAAATGCTGGTGCGGAATTCATGGGCAAGTGCCATTTCGTACGATCAGCAGCGTGATTGGAATCAGTGGTTTGAAAGTTATCAGCAGCATATTGTTGAATTTGCCAGGTTTGCTGCCAAACATAAGGTGCAAACGTTTGTTATCGGTACGGAGCTGTCCAAGGCTTCGGCTCATGTTGATTGGCCGCAACTAATTCGTAAGGTGCGGGCTGAATTTGCCGGTAAGATCACTTATGCTGCACATAATATTGATGGGGTTCGGGCTTTTCCCTATTGGAATAAACTGGATGCCGTTGCATTGACTTTATATCCTTCGCTTGGTCGTTCAGGACAATACGATGACATGAGGCTTGTTGTTCAGCATACGGTTGACCAGTTGGAGCATGTTGCGCAGCAATTTGATCGACCTCTCTGGGTGTTGGAAGTTGGTATGCCATCGGCTGCAGGTGCATTTTCCAAGCCTTGGGAATGGCAGTCTTTAAAACATGCGCGGGTGGACTTGAAGCTGCAACGTGATGCGATTGATATTTGGTTGAGGGCTTTGGATAAACCATGGGTAGATGGTGTGTTTATATGGGCTTGGTACAGCGATGCTGCATCCGGTGGGGCACATGATGCGGATTACACACCTCAGAATAAGCCTGCAGAACAGATGATTCGGCGATATTGGAGGTTTTAGGGGAATTATGAAAAGCATGGTTTTAATTCAACAGTTTCAGCGTTTGTTCGCCGTGGGTATATTCACGTGTGCTTTGTTTATTGCATCATTGGCACATGCCGGTGTAGGCATGCTTGCCGGTGGCGAATCGCTATACAACTCCGACCTTAGTGTTACAGGTGGTAATGCTTTTTGGGATGGTAATCGTCAAAAAACACCATCGATTTGCAAACGCAGGAATGGCAGTTTGGTTCAGGCTTATGAATATGGCTATTCCTATTTTCATACCCTCATTGCCAGCGCACCATTGGTCTACCGTCGATGTGGCCAAACAAACCAGCGCGCCCGAGCCAATGTAGCTATTAATCCTATAGTTAGTGGGCAGAATTGGGGCTTGGGTGATGTGCAGTTAGGCGTAAGAACACGTTTGAATCATCGTAATACGGCTGCCTGGGAGACAACGCTGACGATTCCTACCGGATACGATAATAACAGTCCATCGCGGTTGGGTCGTGGTGCATTTGGGCTTGGACTTGGTTTGCGTTTGGCATCGGATGGTTCGGTGACTCGAAGCTCATGGGCTTGGAAACTGGGTTCTACGTATACTTACTTTTTTGCCAGTAAGGGCAATTCATTACGTTCTTTTGCAGAAATAAATTATGCCTTTACCGCCAGTAACTTTGAGCAGACAGGGGACTTTTTAACCCTGCGTATCAGTAATAGTTTTGGTTTTGCCAATGGTGGCGCGCAGCGAACATTATTTTTTAACCAGCTTCAACGCAGTTTGACCAATAGTGATGTGACCCGAATTGGTCTGCAATACAGTCATTCTTTTGCAAAAGGTTGGTCAACGAGTTTTCGCATCGTGAAGTCTATATTTGGCCGCAACTCACCCGATGACTATTCAGCAGGTTGGGGTCTTAGCTACCGTTGGACAGATTAAATGAAATCGCATAAATATCTTTCGCTGTATTTATTGCCATTGCTCTGCATACCATGGGCAGTGAGCGTACTTTATGCTGTGGAGGGTGATAGCTATACCGTATTGGATGATTTGAATCTGCGTCAAGGGCCTGGTAGCTCTTATGTCTCGACTCGTATTGTGGCGCAGGGTGAACATGTTATTGAACTCGGTCGAGACGGTGAATGGGCCAAGGTGCGTTTATCGAGCAGTGCTGAAGAAGGCTGGGTTTATGCTGGCTCTCTTGCAACGCTGGTGATCGATGATCTTGATGCGCCCGCAGATGTTAAACCCATGAATGAATCCGTTGCGCTCTCTACTGAGCCGCTAGACATAGTAATGAATGAACCTCTTTCGGGTGATCTAGAAGCAAGCCAAAAGAAAGTAATCATGCCCGTAGTAGAACCTGACTCCGGGGCTGTCAGTATTCGTGATCATTTGGATCATGAGGTTCTTAAACCGTCTGATCTTGCTGCCTCGACAACTAAGGCTAC
>CAZKHV010000005.1:18270-20821 GCA_964552605.1 uncultured Zetaproteobacteria bacterium
GTTACAAACCAAGGTATTGCTGATTCGACGATTGTAGCTCAAACGGATACAAATCAGCTTAAATTAGCTTCAGTTCAACACGTTCAATCCAAACCCCTTCAACGAGCTACAAAACAAATAAGAGTAGATCAATCTGCGATGCAGAAACAGCCTGTGATTGTGAACGATCTTAATGGTCTATATACGTTTAATAAAAAAGCTAATTTACGGGCTGGTCCTGATTTGAAATACGATGTTGTTGCTTGGGCGGGCAATGCTGCGCAGGCATCCATGCTGGAGCGTCAGGGAGACTGGGTTCGTGTTCAGATGCAGGAGAGCAAACGCATTGGTTGGGTGTTTCATAGTTCATTGATGCCGGCTAAAGCAGCTGTGGCAGCTTCTACAGTAATAGCTTCGGCAGCAATACAGGTTCATGCACTTGATGTGGTTGAGCGTGCAGCGGATCAATCCAGTCATCAGATTTATTTCTTTAAACGTACCAGTGATATGCGTGCTGGCCCCGGTAAAGGTTATGATCGAGTTGGTTGGGGCGGGCGAAATGAATCGGCTGAAGAAATAGGCCATCAGGGCAATTGGAAACATGTGCGCATGACGATCAGCGGCAAAAAAGGCTGGGTATTTAATTCATACCTGGAGCGGGCTAGCGGCTCTGCGTCATATGATATTGCAAAACAGGACTCTGCTTTAGCTGTGGCACCAGGTGTGCTTCAGTCGGGTCGTGTTTATCAAGTGATTCGCACAGAAGCCTTACGTCGTGAAGCCGGTGATATTGCGGAGTTGATTGGTTCGGTGAGTAAAGGTGATATGGTGACATGGCTGACTGAGAAGAATGGTTGGGTCAAGGTTAGCCCTCATTTGCTTGATGCTAAGGCTGGCTGGATTCAAGCCAAGCTATTAAAACAAGGGGATTTGCGTGCTGTTGAGCATAAGCAGGCCATCATCAGCAAACAAAATGAGGTGGATTACAAGGATCGTATTTCAAAAGGCAAATCATTTAATTATTCGTATGCGGCACTGGATGAAGCATTGTACCGGATTCCTGTCGAAGATATTCATATACGTATGGATAAAGATGATTTGAAAGCTTTGTTTTTAAAGCGTCAGTACGATAAATCATCGTTTGATGTGCGGATTAAAACCGGTCGTCATAAGCTGCGCGGCACGGTAAAGGTGCTGGGTAGTTCGACACGTATTTTTAAGAAGAAGTCGTTATATATTAAGTTGGATAAGGAAAGTTCGCGTTGGTATGGACATCGTAAGATTGCTTTGCGTTCGATGGCCTCGGATAAAGCTTTAATGCGGGAATGGATGGCCTGGAAAATGATGGCAGCGCTTGGTATGAAAGTACCGGAAGTTCATTTTACACGAGTGTCGTTTAATCGTGGTGAAAAAACGGGTCTGTATTTGTCGATTGAATGGATGGGGCCTGAGTTTCTGGAAGCAAATGATCTGGATGTGCGCGGTGAATTCTATCAGCCTGAAGATGCGGAATATTGTGGCGATTTGTACTCCACCGCTGAATTGGAACGTTGTTTTAGTAAAATCACACCACAGGATGACGACTATCGGCATCTCAAACGCATGGCTATAGCGCTCAATGGCGCGACGAATAGTAATATTGATCAAGTACTGGACAGGTATTTTGATGTGCAGTCGGTGCTTAATTGGATGACGGTGAATGCTTTGCTGACCAATGGAGATACCTATAACAAGAACTATTGGCTGTATTATCATCCCACGGAACGGAAGTGGACGGTGGTGCCATGGGATTACAATCTGACCTTCGGCCGTACCTATGATCAGTATGGTTCAAAGGGCTTCCGCATTTTTAATAATAACTTCCAGTATTATTATCCTCCGGATGTAGGTGCTGGTAACCCAATGAAAGACAAAGCTTTACGTAATCCGAAGCTGCGTGCGGAGATGGAAACAAAAATTAAACATTTGATTGGTTTGGAGCCGCACGGTTCGGAACAGACTTTTGGATGGTTCTCGCCGACAGTGATGCATGCGCGTATTGGTAATCTCGCTAGGGTGGTTGGTAAGGAAGTCTATAAAGACACCTTCTTATCGTACGGTGAGGAGGATTTCACTAAAACGTATGAATCGTTGATGCATTATGTGACAGCGCATGATTATTTCCTTAAAACGAAATTGTTTGGTGATTTCAAGTGGAATCCGGAACCACCGAATCAGGGTTTTGTGAATATACCTTTGCCGGATCAATTGCTTGGTTTTGCTACACTCGATACTGGAGCTGAATCACTGCACTTGATTGATCGCGGTTGGGGTTATTTCGTGGCACATTTGGATTTTGACAAAACATTGCCAGCGAAGGCTGAATTCGAAGTGAACGTGGAAGGTGGAATCACGCCCAGGTATTTACCAACAGGGCAGTCGGCAAGACGATGCATTGAGCGTTCGTGGTTGCTGCGCAGCAAAACTAGCGATGTTTCTGCAACTGCGAATGTGATGTTTGAATATACTCAGGAAAATTCACGGCGTTCGGAAGTGCCGCCATCGATCCATGAGGAATTATTGGAGTTATGGA
>CAZKHV010000006.1:0-20435 GCA_964552605.1 uncultured Zetaproteobacteria bacterium
CCGTTTATGTGAGCTGATTCTTGCCATGGATTGGGTTCTGGCAGCATCGTTGTTTATTAAAACTATAGTTTGCAATTCACTGCGAATGGCGGTGACATGTGTAGCAAGCTCTCCCATAGCATTGCTCACGATAAAGGGGTGGGCATATATATCATTGGTGCGTTGATTCAGCTGCTGTATTTGATAGGTGGAATAAGCACCCAGCAGCACAATACACACCACCATGATGGTAAAAGCAACGTTGATGTTTTTTTTGCCAGAGTGTTGGCATAGCGGTGGGGTAAGAGTCGATTTCATCATTGAAAAGCAGCATGGCCATAAAAAAACGAAGGTCAAATGACAGCCCTGTGACATGACTATCCACGATTGATGTTCAGTCGGGGCTAACGCGATGCAGCCGTTTCGACATCAGCACTGCATCTTCGCGGCGGCCTGAGACATCGGGAGCATAATAGTTTTTTCGATAACCATCTTCTTGAAAGCCAAGCTGTTCATAACATGCCCTGGCCGCCGGATTGGATATACGCACTTCCAATGTGATGAGCTGAATATTGTTTGCGGATGCAATCAAGGCCTTGCTCATGCGACTGGCTAAACCTTGTCTTCGATGGCTGGAGGATACAGCAATCTGCATGATCTGAATTTCATCGACCACCTGGAGACTGAGCAAATAAGCAATGATTTCACCATTCAGGTCACAGAGTAATATATCGTAACCGGACTCCAGTGATGAATACAATGATGCGCGTGACCAGTGCTCTGAAAACGCGCCCTTATTGAGCTGGTAAATAGCTTCGAGATCGGCAAGGCCGCCAACTCGAATGGTCATGGTTGCATCAGCATTCATGCAATGGATTGTGCGGCCGCTTAAACAATTAGCAAGCTGCTGAGAGTAAGATCCTGCATCCACTTCAATGTGCGAGCTTGGGGTGGGTTTGTAATTTTGCAAGCAGGCTGGCGACGAATCAGGGCTATGAAAATAGCAGGGAGCAGGCCCCCTGCGGCATGCCTTGGCAGATGATTAATTTGTTTTCTGCGTAAGAAATGGAGGTATGCCATGCAATTACGATATGTCATGATGGCAGCTGCTGCTGCCGCACTATTTACCACAACACCCATCATGGCTGCGGACTACGCCGATGATGCGGGTTCAAAATTTAGCCGTGGCTTGGCCAATACGGTGACCGGATGGGGTGAAATACCTAAAAATATTGTCAATGAATCACGTTCCAGTAATGCCCTGGTCGGGCTAACTTGGGGCACGGTGAAAGGTGCGGCCCATGCTATTGGACGCACCAGTGTCGGTGTATTTGATCTGGCCACATTCTTCGCGCCCAGCGATGAATATGTGCATTCAACCTATGTCTGGAAAGATACCCGCCGAGATACCACGTATGGTGCGTATTGATAGTGGGTTATCGTAACGCATGGTGAGTGGGTCAACCCCCGCCCGCCATGCGTTAACTTATTCAGGTACAGGTTCTTTCCAGCCGCAGCCTTCGGTAGCACAAACCAGTTCTTTGCCATGCCGTTTGGTTTCTTTTTTGGTCACAAAGGGTGCTTTGCATTGTGGGCAGGCTTGATCAATCGGTTCATTCCACAAGGCATTCTTGCATTTCGGATAACAGGAACAGGAATAAAATATTTTTCCACGTCGTGATTTCTTTTCCAGAAATGTACCTTTATTGCATTGCGGACATGGGATTTCGGTGTCTTTTGGTTTTTCCAGCGGCTGGATGTTTTTGCAATCAGGATAAGCTGAACAACCTAGGAACTTACCATAGCGTCCGGCTTTGATAACCATGTGCTCACCGCACAATTCACATTTCTGATCGGTCTTTTCAGGCTCGGCTTGGTCACCTTCTCGCCCCGGCAATGGTTTAGCGACTTTGCATTCGGGGTATCCGGTACAGGCTAAGAATTTCCCGTAACGCCCCAGCTTGATGGCCATGGGTTTGCCGCATTCGGTACATATTTCATCGGTTGCTTCCGATGGGCGATCGGCACTGGCTGCGATATCGACAGCCGCCTTGAACGGTGTCCAAAACTCGCGCAAGACCGGCTTCCAGCCACTATCACCGCGTGCAACAGCATCGAGCTTATCTTCAACCGAGGCGGTAAAGGCGGGATCGACAATATCACCAAAGGAAGACACCAGAAACTTATTGACCCAATCACCGGTATCGGTGGGGATAAAACGTTTTTTCTCCATCTCAACATATTCACGCACGCGCAATACATTCAGGATATTAGCATAGGTGGATGGACGACCAATACCATTGGCTTCAAGCTCTTTGACCAGAGTCGCTTCCGAGAAGCGCGGTTTGGGCTCGGTAAAATGCTGTTTAGCATTGGCATCCTTGATGGTGATGGCATCACCGATGGCGAGCGCAGGCAACAAGCGGTCTTTATCATCCTTGCCCGGTTCGTCGGTGCCAACAATATACAACTTGCGAAAGCCGGGGAATGCCAGCGTGGAACCGGTTGCACGCAGCGATAAATCACCGGAAGAAATATCAGCACGGACTTGATCGAGTACCGCAACAGCCATTTGAGAGGCCAAAGCACGTTTCCAGATCAAGCTGTATAGTTTTAAGGCATCGGCATCGAGCTGGGACTTCATCGCTTCCGGTGTGCGCAGGATGGAGGAAGGACGAATGGCTTCATGCGCTTCCTGAGCATTTTTGGATTTTGTTTTGAATTTCCGTGCTTTGTCGGGCATGTATTCCGCCCCGTATTGGCTGCTGATGTGCGCGCGCATTTCGGCAACCGCATCTTCGGATAAATTAACCGAATCGGTACGCATATAAGTGATCAAACCGACCAATTCACCATCGACTTCAATACCTTCGTATAACTTTTGCGCCACTTGCATGGTTTTTCTGGCCGTGAAACCCAGTTTACGCGACGCATCCATTTGCAAGGTGGTGGTGATAAATGGTGGTTGCGGTTGCTGTCTAGCCTGTTTCTTCTGGATATCACTGACTTCAAAGCTGGCTTTAGCTACGCGCCGCGCCATGACTTTGGCGCTGACACCATCGGTGATTGAAAATTTCGTCAGCGCTTTGCCATCGACTGCTTGCAACTGAGCCTGAAAACCTTCGTTGTTGATGCTGCATTCGTTATCAATAGTCCAAAACTCTTTTGGATTGAATTCGCGAATTAATTGTTCGCGTTCACAAATCAAGCGTAGAGCTACCGATTGCACACGTCCGGCCGATAAACCGCTGCGAATCTTGCGCCACAATAAAGGCGATAAAGTGAAGCCCACCAGATAATCCAGTGCGCTGCGCGCCTGCTGGGCATCAACCATTTTCATATCCACTTCGGTCGGGTTTTGTACGGCTGTGGTGATGGCTTTTTTGGTGATTTCATTGAACGTGATGCGTTGAACTTGTTTGTCTTTTAAGCTGCCACGTTCGCGCAAGACTTCGGCCACATGCCAGGCAATGGCTTCACCCTCGCGATCCAAATCGCTTGCCAGAATAAGCGTGTCAGCGCCTTTCATGGCTTTATCAATGGCATCGAGGCGTTTCTTTTTATCATCGATAATTTGATATTTGATGGCAAAATCGTTGTCCGGATCAACCGATCCGTCTTTTTTGGGAAAGGCACGTACATGACCATACGAGGCCAATACCTTGTAACCTTTACCTAAATATTTTTCGATGGTTTTTGCTTTAGCGGGAGACTCCACTACGACTACTGCGCTCATGTTTGATCTAACTCCACAGATAACAAATATCGGCTACCGGGCAAGCGTTCAATCACGCCCTGTAGCTCAAGGCGCAGCAAGATGGGGGAAAGCTCAGGCACGGTCAAGCCGCAAGATTCCGCCAGATGATCGAGATGCATGCTTTCAACGGCCAATGCTTGTAATAGTTTTGACTCATCAGCATCGGCAGCCTGATAGGTTTTTTTATATTTTGAGCCAGCCGACGCAGACTGCCAGGACATGGCAGTGAGTACATCATCGGCCTGCTGCATCAGCAATGAACCATCACGAATTAGCTGATGACAGCCCGCATGATTATCACTCAATACCGAGCCTGGTACGGCCAAGACCTCGCGGCCATATGCCAGTGCTTGTTTGGCTGTAATCAGAGAGCCTGAACGTACATCGGCCTCCATCACCAAGGTGGCATGGCTTAAACCTGCAATGATGCGGTTACGGCGCGGGAAATGTTCCGGTCGAGCCGTGGCCTGAGGTAAGAACTCGCTGATCACGCAGCCCTGTGCGGCAACAGCGAGTGCTTGATCCTGTTGCTGTTCGGAAAGCGCTGCTAAACCGCAGCCGAGCACCGCGATGGTCGGAGAACTGCCTTGCAGGGCTCCGCCATGAGCGGCCGCATCAATGCCATAGGCCATGCCGCTGACAATGCTAATCTGCTGATTGGATAAATAATGGCTCCAACGGCGGGTAATCACACTGCCTTCACGGCTGGCTTTGCGTGCTCCGACCACAGCCAACATCCGGGAACCATTTAAGCTGTTTATATCACCCTGAAAAAACAACATCAATGGCGCATCATCAACCATCGATAATAGTGTCGGCCATTGTTTGTCTGCCGGACATAACAGGCCGATCTGTTGTTTTTGGCATAATGCAATGATGGGATTTATACTATCGGCCTGGCTTTGGCATAGTGCAGCAATCAATTGCGGACCAATGCCATTCACCGACTGCAAGGATCTTTCCGATTGTTGCCACAAGAGATCAATAGAGCCAACGGCGTTGACAAGTTTGTACCCCAGCATGGAGCCGACACCGCGTACCATTGCTAACCTGAGCCATTGTTTTGCGCTATCAGAAATCAATGGCTTCGGCTGGGTTGCTAGTAATTAACGTGGCGACTTGTTATGGCGCGGTGTTGCTTTGAATGCTGTCACCGATATGAATCGATGCTGTCGATTTAGTGATCAGGGCAATGGATGCACGCTGTTGTGGAACCAGCACCAGTAATTCACCGACTTTTTCGGATGGCAGCCTCACCGCGTCATCATTCATTTGGTTGCTTACCATACGACCCTTTTTGAGAATGGTCATAACAGTGCCTGCTTTCAATCCATCTTGAAGGCCGAGACTGATTCCAATCACCTGATGTTGAGCCGCTTCATGGGCATTGTTGCGAATATACATAACACTGCCGGATAAAGGCCGACCCGATTGAATCGGAGTGATATGATGGTCAATAATGCGAGCTGGCTTGAGGCGATCACCGCGTGATATTTCTTCAAAAGCCTTCACAATCAGACCACGGTAAACGCCATTTTCAACGGACGTAATACGCACCTGCCCCATATGCTCAACAAGGACACCTGCAGCCTGGCCCGTTTTCGGATCACGAATGACATCGCCGTTACGAAAAATATCGAATAATAATCCAATTTCCGTTGCTTGGTTCATATGCAGGTAAATATGGTCGTTGACACCATAATTAAGGCGGTCATCGAGCGAGTCGAGCACATGCCCGACACCATGATTCTGATCCGGCTGGATAAAATCCTGACGCGCCAAGGCGGTTAACATGATTGATGCATTGTTAACCGCTTCGATGCGCTGCACCGGCTTGATGAGCACTGTCGGCACAGGCTTGAACAATGTCAGCCCACCCTGCCTTAAACGTTTGCCATCAAACCAGATCGTGTTGCCGGGATATATTAAATCAGGATTGGTAATGTATAGGTTGCGCTCCCATAGCTTCATCCATTTCGCCGGATCCTTAAAAAAGTAATCGGCGATATGCCACAGCGTATCACCCTTCTTGACGATGTAAGGCTGGCTGATATTGGTTTTGAGTTCATTTGCAGTGCTTGTGCCATCATTGCCATCAGCTTGTGCCAAGCTTGAAAGGAACAAACACAGGCTTGCAAGCAGCGATACTGTCCATGTTTTGCAGCTCATATTATTTCTCTCCTGTCGGAGCCTCAGCAGCTTGCTGAGTCTTTTTTTTGGATGTAATGGATAATTCGTTACCATTCATTAAACGTTTTATATTACTGCCGTGTTTGATGGTGACCAAAGAGGCAAACAGTATGCCAACCAATAAAGCCGGCAATGAATCATTGGTTGCAACAACCAATAAAGGCAAGGCCAGCGCCGCAAGGATGGATGCCAGTGAGACATATCGACTGATAAGCAGTGCGGCAATCCAAATAAGTAGCCCAAACACTGCCGCTAAAGGCTGCCATGGCAGCATCACACCGAGCATGGTGGCAACCCCCTTACCACCCTGAAACTTTAAATAGACCGGAAAGATATGGCCAACAAATGTAGCAACAGCAATGGCTGCAATCCCTGCTTCGTTAAATTGAAAGATGATGGCCAAGGCCACCGGTGCCGCACCTTTGCTGATGTCAGCCAACAACGTCAGCGCTCCCACCAGTTTTCCGCCGGTACGCATGGCATTGGTCGCGCCAATATTACCGCTGCCGTGCTGGCGCGGATCTTGGCCGGTCAATAGTTTGGACAGCACCAAACCAAAAGGGATCGCTCCAAGCAAATAGGCCGCCAGGATGGCTCCAGCTAAATCCATCAAGGCCGGACTCAAATGCCACCCTTGCGGTAGTGCTGTCGGCAATCATTCATGCGCAGTTGTGCGCCTTCCGATTGGGAATCACCGATGAAACTGGGCAAAATATCGAGCAGTGATGCCGGTGTGCCAAACAAGGCCGGAAAAGCTTCACCATCAACCACGTTATCATGGCTGAGCAATTTGAGTTGATCCAGAGTGATCGGAGGAGTGGGCAAGATGGAGGTGAAAATAGCCATCATCTTGGCAGCCATTGCAGGCAGCGGAATGAATAGACGTTTACGTCCAAGTGCGCACATCAATAACTCCAACATGGCCTGAAAACTATACGTTTGCGGGCCAGCGAGATCATAACGTTGGCCGGAAACATGCTGATTGCCAATCGCGGTAACAAAAGCGCGAGCCACATCTTCCACCCATACTGGCTGAAACAATGTAGCGCCGGAAATAACCGGCATCACCGGTAACATGGCCGACATGGCTTTAAATTGGTTGAAAAAATTGTCGCCCGCACCATAAATAATCGATGGGCGGAAAATAGTGCTATTCAGATCGGCTTTGCCCACCAACGCTTCGGCTTGCGCTTTTGTTGTTGCATAGCTGCTCTCAGCCACATCGCCTGCGCCCAAAGCACTCATGTGCAAATATTGTTGCACTCCAGCCTCTTTGCAGGCCTTCAGCACACGTTCTACACCATCACGATGTGCCGCAATGAAATTCTGTTTGCCTTTTTCGAACAACAAGCCCACTAGATAAATAACCACATCCTGGTTGGCTACAGCGGCTTCAATACCACGACCATCGGTTACATCGACGGCCGCCATTTCAACCCCTTTGACCATCAAATCACGCGCCCGTTCCGGATGCCTGCAAGCCACTCGCACTTGATGACCAGCAGCAAGTGCCTGATCGACAATTGATCGGCCAACAAATCCACTACCCCCGATGATACACACACGCTGAGCCATGATTGACCTCCCCATTTTTTGACGGTGTAAGTATGAAGCCCGATGCGCCAAGGTCAATGTATGCCGGGCTGCACCACAGGGCAATCGCATTAAAATAAGTAGTGTTTTATACCTTATTCAGCATTTTTCACCGCAGCGTACGTAAAGCTTGCCCCAAGACACTCTCTTTTACGCAAGCGTAATTCACCTTCTCGCAGCATACGTCAAAAGACCTAACCTTTTGAGAATAGAGAGGTTAACCTGATTCATTAAAATCCAAATTATTTTTGCATCGACCATAGTGCTGCATAATTTCCTCAGTTCACCTTGATCCGCTACGCTTGGCAAATGAGCAACAATCCCCCCCAACGCGCCAAAAAATCCCTCGGTCAGCATTTCTTGCACGATCAACATGCCATTCATCGCATTGCACAGGCCGTGCCCACAGGTGCAAATGCAATTGAAATTGGTCCCGGCCCTGGTGCAATCACGACAGCATTATTGCAACGTACAGGGCGCTTAACTGTCATCGAAATGGACAATCAGTTCGCCGCCCATTGGCAGGATGTGGCGCAGGAGAATGATAAGCTATCGGTCATTCACGGCGATGTGATGCAGGAGCTGGAACAGGCTGTTGCCTCTGTACAGCCCGAATGGATTGCCGGCAATCTGCCGTACAATCTCAGTGGCCCCCTAACCGCCAAACTGGCTGCTTTATCGTTATCCGGCGGCATGGTGTTGATGTATCAGCGTGAGGTGGCAGAACGCATTGCTGCTGATCCGGGCAGTAAAACCTATGGCGGTTTATCGGTGTTGGTGCGTCACCATTATAATGTAAAGCGATTGCTGACACTTGCCCCGGGTGCTTTTTCGCCACCTCCGAAAGTACACTCCTCAGTCATCCTGTTGACTCCGCATGGAAAAACACCGGGCTGTGATTTTGCTCTGTTGCAAAAAACAGTGCGTCAGGGTTTTGCGCATCGGCGCAAAACCATACTCAATAATTTCAAAAAAGAGCTAAGCCGCGAACAGTTTGAAGCCGCCGGTATTGATCCCGGCAAACGCCCTGAACAACTCGATCACCAACAATGGGTTAGCCTTTCACTGGCCTTAGCTGCTGCTTAAGCGGCATCACTATCGAGCATGATTTTGTAACATGGGCGATAACTGTCGGCAGCAATCTTCATGCGGCTTTGAGCTACAAAGGAGCTTAATAGTGCATCAACGGGATTCATGATGCTGGTTTCACCATAGATTTCAAAATCACCGAATTCTTCAATCGCACGAATGCCTTCATCTTTCACATTGCCTGCCACAAGAGCTGAAAAAACACGCCGCAGATTGGCAGCCAGCATGTAGGGGGGCTGGTTTTTATGCAGTTGCAGGCTGCGTACATTTGCATGGGTTGGAGCAAAGGGCTGCTGAAACGCAGGGTCAATTGCCAGCGACCAATTAAAATAATAAGCATCGCCAATATCTTTACGGTACTGATGCACCTGAGCAATGCCCTCTTTCATGCGATGCGCAACGAGCGCCGGGTCATCAATAATAATCTGATATTTCTGCTGTGCTTCGATGCCCAATGTCTCGGCAATAAAATGATTCACCTGTTCAAAATAAGCCCGTGAGGATTCCGGCCCCGTCATAATAAACGGGAAAGGAATATCCTTGTTGTCTGGATGCATCAAAATACCCAGCAGGTATAAAATCTCTTCCGCTGTACCCACGCCACCGGCAAACACCACAATGCCGTGACCGGCACGCACAAAGGCCTCCAGACGCTTTTCAATATCCGGTAAAATAACCAAGTTATTAACAATCGGATTGGGTGATTCAGCCGCAATAATGCCGGGTTCGGTAATACCCAGATACAGGCCATCGTGAATACGTTGTTTGGCATGGCCGATGGTTGCGCCCTTCATCGGCCCTTTCATGGCTCCCGGCCCACAACCGGTACAAATATCCATATCGCGCAGCCCGATTTGATAGCCGACTTCTTTACTATAATCGTATTCGTGACGTGTAATCGAATGGCCACCCCAGCAGACCACCAGGCGCGGCTTTTTGGTCAATCGTAATACATTAGCATTGCGCAGCACATGAAACACCGCATTGGTAATACCGTCGGGCGTGTCCATATCCATGTCGGGATTGTGTATGATGGTATCGTAAGCAAAGACAATATCGCGCAAGACTGCAAACAAATGTTCATGAATACCCTGAATGATCTTACCATCAACAAAAGCCGATGCCGGTGCATTCAGCAACTCCAGCTTCATGCCACGCTTCACCTGTCGAACATGAATTTCAAAATCCTGATGGCGCTTTAATAATACATGACCATCATCAATATCGGCATCGCAATTGAGTACCGCCAGAGCACAGCTGCGAAATATATCGCGCATGGCTGTGGAACTGGTATCGAGGATTTTATCCACCTCGGCTTTTGAAAGCAGGCCTAAATGTGCATCCGGAGTAAGCACTGTGTTTACAATATTATCATTCATCGCTGCATATCTTCCTTTTGAATATATACTTTATATTGCTACAACATGCCGATATATCAGGGATTCGATTTGACGGGTAGTAACATCGAGGTGCGCCCAACCATAATATCAACGGCTTTAAACAAGCGTTTGAACACCGAATCCTGGCAATAAGGAATGCCATGTTTTTTGCATACTGCACGCACCTTCGGTTGCACATATTGATACTGACTTAAGGGAATATCCGGCCATAAATGGTGTTCAATTTGATAATTTAACCAGCCGTAAAAAAAGTCATTGCGATCCGAACCAGTGGGATAATTCACTGAACCTAGGATTTGACGCAAATAAAATTCACCACGCCCTTTGCCGCGCTCCTCAAACATCATCACATCATCACCGGCATGGTTGGGCACAATGACCAAAAACGAATGCATATTGGTGAACACTTCAGCCATGATGGAGGTCAGCAATACACTGATCGCAGCAGAGGAACCCAACGGTAAAAACAGGGCTGGCAATAAGGCAAAACGAAAAACCATATACGGTAAAATGCTTTGAAACCATAATGCTCGGCCTTGCTGCGAAAACAGGCTCCAGCTATCGCCTCGTCGCATGGTCGGCAGTGTTTTGCCCTGCTGCCGGGCATTGCTTAAACGCAGTTCTTTATGCGTACGCGGTGTGTAATAAGAAATCTTCCAAATGCCTGTAAATACAAACACGATCACAAAACGCAACCACATCGGCAGTTTGGATTGGCGTAACCATTCCATATTATGTTGCAAATGATCCGGATCGCGTTTTTCGCCCAGGTTATAATGGTGCAGCACATCATGTTCCTGATGCCAGCCGGCCGGTGTAATCCAGTCCGGCCAATCGATAAAACGCCGCCAGCCGAGCGCAAAGCCCTGGCTGGTATAACGGGCTGGCACATTATCGATTTTATCATAACCTTTATGCACAACCGGATGCGTCATTTGTGTCCAGCGCGTGAAGCTGCCCTGACTCATCAATAGCGCTGAAACAGGGTTCGGAAATATCCATGCTGTGGCATAACCGAGCAGTGAGCAAACTCGTCCCCAGCGTTCCATTTTCTTTAAATGTTTGAAATCATCCATGCCGATACGCGCCTGCACTTCGTCATGGATGGCATCCAGATCCTTGGCCAATTGTTTGCGATCTACCGTTTGGTAGCAGTCTAAACTCATATCAGCCGCTTTATTGCGGCCAAACCAAGACCGGCTTTCTGGCCGCTTGCGTTTCATCGAGTCTGCGCCGGAAAGGTTGTAGCGGAGCATCATGCAAAATCGAGGTATCTCCAGCCTCGCATTGCTCGGCTATTTCAAGCATGGCATCGCAGAAATTGTCCAGCGTTTCACGTGATTCGGTTTCCGTCGGTTCGATCAACATGGCACCATGCACAATGAGCGGGAAATACACCGTCATCGGATGAAAACCCAAATCAATCAAACGCTTGGCGATATCGAGTGTTTTAATGCCGTGTTTGTTTTGTAGTTCATCAGTTAATAAACACTCATGTTTGCACACGCCTTCAAATGGCACGTGGTAGGCACCCTTCAAACGATGCAAGATATAATTGGCATTAAGCACCGCGTCTTCGGCGATTTTATGCAGGTTTTGACGGCCAAAAGCCGAGATATAGGCATTGGCGCGCATGAATACACCCGATTGTCCGATGGTACTCAAGATCGAGCCGATGGAGGTGCTTGAATTTGTTTCCAAGCTGTACTTCCCATTGTTTTCCACGATGCGCGGTACAGGCAAATACGGAGCCAGGGTATCGTTGACTGCTACAGGGCCTGCGCCGGGGCCACCACCGCCATGCGGCGTGGCAAAGGTTTTATGCACATTGATATGCAGGCAATCGAGCCCCATATCGCCGGGTCTGGCCACGCCGACCAAGGCATTCAAATTGGCTCCATCACCATACACTAAACCACCGGCATCATGTACCAGCTGGCATATTTCCTTGATGTCGGTTTCAAAGGCTCCGGCTGTATTCGGATTGGTCATCATCAAGGCGGCCGTTTCATCATTCAGATGGGCTTTTAGTTCATCCAGATCAATGCGCCCATCGGCACCGGATTTTAATTCCACCGTGCTCATGCCGCACAACGCAGCCGAAGCCGGATTCGTGCCATGGGCGGAATCCGGTACCAGTACGGTGCGTCGTTTGCTATCGCCACGCGCATCGAGGCAGGCGCGAATCATCATCAGGCCAGCCAGTTCGCCATGCGCACCGGCTGCAGGCTGCAGGGTGACATGTTCCAAGCCGGAGATTTCCCCCAGCCATTGTTGCACTTCGTAGAGCAGAGCCAATGCGCCCTGCACCGTATCTTCCGGTTGATCCGGATGGATATGAGCCAAGCCCGGCAAACGCGCCACCTGCTCATTCACACGCGGATTGTATTTCATGGTACACGATCCCAGCGGATAGAAGCCAGTTTCAATGCCGTGATTCCACTGCGATAAACGCACAAAATGGCGTACCGCTTCCGGTTCCGAAAGGCCGGGGATATTGGCCGGTTGTTGGCGGGCAAAGGCTGCCAGTGCATCGGGTACTACACCGTCCACCCCCGGCAAATGAATCGATTCGGGCGTTTCGTGAGCATGTTCAAACAACAACGGCTCTTCGTGCTGAATACCTTTGGTGGCGGAGTATTTGCTTGTTGGCTGACTCATTTAGCCACCTCCAGAACAGCCAGGTAGTCCTTGATATCGGCTTGCTCAATCATTTCCGTCGTGCTGACCAGCAAATGACGTGTGTCTGCTTTAGGGTCAATCTTCTCCAGCGCAATGCCGGCAAAGATATCTTGTGCCTGTGCAGCCGCGAGAAAACGATCACGAGCGCCTTGATTGCTAAAGCTCAACACATTCTCATTGTAATGCGCGCCCGCAACCGCGCTGACATGCGATGGTAATTGTGAGATGAGCAGCTGCAATGCGGCAGCCGAATGACGTGCCACCGTGGCCAGTCCTGCATCCCCCATCAGGGTCATATAGGTGGCCGCAGCCGTACACATCAAACCCTGATTGGTGCAGATATTCGATGTCGCTTTTTCACGACGGATATGTTGTTCCCGCGTCGACAGAGTTAGCACAAAACCACGTTTACCATCAGCATCGCTGGTCAAGCCACAGACCCGGCCGGGCATCTGACGTATATATTTTTGTTTGCAGGTAAACAGTCCCAGATGCGGCCCACCAAAGGCCATTGGGATACCCAGCGATTGACCGGAACCGACAGCGATATCAGCACCCATAGCACCGGGCGATTCAATCAGGGCAAACGCAGACACATCGGAGAAAGCCACCACCATCAAACATTTAGCCGCATCGCAAGCCGCACGCAAGGGAGCCAGATCATACACCGAACCGTAAAAGTCAGGATATTGCACAATCACACAGGCTGTTGTGTCATCAATGGCTGCAATGACTTTATCCAGATCGGTGCCAAATCCACCCATTCCGACTTCCACACATTCGCCATCGAGGCGCGATAGATAATTAGCCGTGACACTGCGATAGCGAGGATTAACGGAGCCGGCAATCACCACCCGTTTTTTGCGGCTTACGCGGCGCGCCATCAAAGCTGCTTCTGCCGTTGCTGTTGCCGCTTCATACATCGAGGCATTCGATACATCCATACCGGTTAAGCGGGCAATCATGGTTTGGAATTCAAACAAGGCTTGCAGCGTGCCCTGAGCAATTTCCGGTTGGTAGGGGGTGTAAGCGGTAAGAAATTCACCACGCGAAATCACATAATCGACGACCGCCGGCACAAAATGATGATACGTGCCTCCACCCAGGAAATAACGCGTGTTGGTGGCATTGCGATTCTGCTCCGAAGCCTTAGTGAATTTGCGTACAATACCTGCTTCCGGCAAGGCATCGGCAATATTCAGTTGACCACGCGGCAGATGAAATGCATCGGGAATATCAGCGAATAAATCGCTAATACTGGATGCGCCCATCGTTTCCAACATGGCGGATCGATCGCTATCGGTATGGGGTAAAAATCTCATGATTGACTCACTAAGCGCAGCCAACACAGGTATTCATCGATACCCCTGTCTGCTTGTGTTGGCTGCGATAAAATAAATTATTCTTCTAGAAAGGTGGTATATTCGTCATCTGTCATCAATTCGATGGATGCGGCATCGGCACTGATTTTCACCTTGGCAATCCAGCCTGTTCCATAAGCATCGGTATTAACATGCTCCGGCTCGCCTTCGAGTTCTTCATTCACTTCGATCACCTCACCGCTCACCGGCGTATAGACATCGGAAACCGCTTTCACCGATTCGACTACAGCATAAGCTTCGCCAGCATCCAGCGTGCGGCCAATTTCAGGCAGCTCAACAAATACGATATCGCCCAGCGCCTCCTGCGCATGGTCGGAAATACCGAAGGTGGCGATATCGCCATCGATACGCACCCATTCGTGGTCTTTGGTATATTTTAAATTAGCAGGAATAGTCATAATATTCGCCCCAATGTTTTGTGATTAAATTATCGTCTTACGTTGCTGCGCACAAAAGGCAGGCTAGTGCGTTCTGCCGCAACGGCTTTGCCGCGAATCTCGACAGTCAGCGCACCGATTTCAGCATGTTCCGGTAATACATAGGCCAGTGCAACGCCTCCTGCAATCGGACTAAACATGCCGGAGGTGATTTCACCACTGGCCACACCATCGACATGCACGGCATAATGTTCACGCGGAATACCACGCCCTGTCAATTTAAGCGCAATCAAACGCTTCTGCGGCCCCTCGGAACGACGAGCAACAACAGCATCGCGGCCAATAAATGCACCCTTATCGAGCTTGGTAATCCACATCAACTTGGCTTCAAGCGGTGTTACAGTATCCGAAATTTCATGGCCGTAAAGCGCATAACCCATTTCAGTGCGCAACATATCACGCGCCGCTAAACCAATCGGAACTGCTCCGTTTTCCAACAGCTGATCCCATGTTGCAACGGCTATCGTATTGGAGATGTAAATCTCAAAACCATCTTCACCCGTATAACCGGTGCGCGAAACAATGCCATCCACACCATTCACTTTAACTTGTGCAAATTTGTAATAACCAATGGACTCAAGATCCGTATCGATTAACGGCTGCAAGGCCGCTTGTGCCGCAGCACCTTGCAAGGCCAATAACGTAGTATCATCGGATTCATCGTTCACGCAGACATCGAAATTCAGCGCCTCTGTTTGCAGATGCGCCACGTCCTTGAGTCGATTGGCTGCATTGATGCATAAATAGTATTCATCATCGGAGATTTTATAGGTTGTGATGTCATCGATAAAACTACCGGACTCATTCAACAGCGCCGAATAATGCACCTGTCCTTGCGCCAGCTTTGAGACATCATTGGTAGTTACATATTGCAAAAAGGCCAAGGCTTCCGAGCCACTAACCCGCACTTGCCCCATGTGGGTGATATCAAAGATGCCCGCACTGCCTTCACGCACTGCGGTATATTCTTTTAATGCACCGAGTCTATATTGCACCGGCATAGCAAAACCGGCAAACGGCACCATCTTGCCAGCCAGTGCGACATGCGCTTCAAACAATGGTGTTTTATTTAACTCGGATAAATCCGCTGACTCAGACATCAGTTTCTCCCACATGTGCTTTAAATGCTTGTACCGTATTGGCCAATAACATGGTAATGGTCATAGGTCCTACACCGCCGGGCACTGGCGTAATCCAGGCTGCTTTTTGGCTGGCTGCATCAAAATCCACATCGCCGGTCAATGTACCGTCATCCAAACGGTGCATACCCACATCAATAATAATTGCACCGGGTTTAATCCATTCGCCTTGAATCAAGCCCTGCTTACCCGCTGCTGCGACGATGATATCAGCACGTTTGACATGAGCCTGTAAATCGCGGGTGAATTTGTGTGTGACCGTGACCGTGGCTCCGGCCAACAACAGCTCCAGCGCCATCGGTCGGCCAACGATATTTGATGCACCGACAATCACACATTCCTTGCCATGCAAATCGATGCCTGTTTCTTCAATCAGTTTCATACAACCGAACGGGGTACAGGAGCGCAGCGCTGGATGACGTGCAGCCAAGCGTCCCAGATTATAGGGATGGAAACCATCAACATCTTTACCCGGATCAATGGCTTCAATGATGGTTTCCGGATTGATATGCTCAGGCACAGGCAGCTGCACCAGAATGCCATCGATTTTCGGATCCTGATTCAATTCAGAAATCAGCCCAAGCAAATGCTGCTGCGAGGTGTCGGCATCCAACTCATGTGAAAACGAAGCGATGCCTGCCTTTTTACAACCTCGTTGCTTGGCCCCAACATAAATTTTCGAGGCCGCGTCGGAACCCACCAGAATAACAGCCAAGCCCGGCTTGCGACCGTGTTTCTGAGTTAATTTTTCGGCTTCGCCACCAATATCCTGCCGCATGCGTGCGGCCAGTGCTTTACCATCGAGAATCTGTGCGTGTGATGTCATCATAGTGTTGCGCATTGTTGCAGTATCGGCCTATTCAGACAATGATAAGCTGCATGGATAGCGCAACAGGCACGGATAATGAAGATTGGCATTGATCTGGGTGGCAGCAAAATTGAACTGATTGCACTCGATTTGTCGGGGCTTGAGCTCCTGCGTGTGCGCCGCCCAACACCGGCTGGTGACTATGCGGCGACAATTGCTTTGATAGCGGCCATGGTACAGCAGGCCGAAACAGAACTCGGTGGCATAGCCAGCGTAGGCATTGGCACACCGGGAGCTGTTTCTCGATTAACCGGGCGCATGAAAAACTGCAACTCCACCTGTTTGAATGGACAACCGTTGCAACAGGATCTCGAAGCCCTGTTGCGCAGAGATGTGCGTTTGAGCAATGATGCCAATTGTTTTGCTTTGTCGGAAGCCGTCGATGGTGCGGCCGCAGGCAAGGATGTGGTGTTCGGGGTGATTCTAGGTACTGGAGTCGGTGGTGGGTTGATTGTGCATGGGCAAATGCTCACGGGGGTCAACGCCATCGCCGGTGAATGGGGGCACAATGCCTTGCCAGTGTCTGGTACCAATGATTTGCCGCAACTTGCATGTTATTGCGGTAAAACCAATTGCATTGAGACATGGTTGTCGGGTCCCGGCATGAGTGCCGATCATGAGCGGGAAACGCATCAACATGTTAGCGCTGCGGCGATTGCATCAGCCGCAGCGGCGGGAGATCATGCTTGTCAGCAGAGCTTGCAGCGCTACGCCAAACGCCTGGCGGAGGCGCTGGCAAACGTCATCAATATTGTTGATCCGGATGTGATTGTGCTCGGTGGCGGGCTGTCGAATATCCCGTTTTTGTACGAGAGTGTGCCGGGCATGTGGCCGGACAGTGTGTTCTCCGATGATGTGCGCACCAGACTGTTGCCACCCAAACATGGTGACTCATCCGGCGTGCGCGGAGCGGCCTGGTTATGGGGGATGGAATGAAATTAGTACATATTGGTTTATTGGTGCAGGACTTGAACCGCGCCGCCCAGTTTTATGAGCAGATTCTCGGATTGGCGCGCATTGAGCGTCCCAATCTCGCTTTTGATGGAATCTGGTACGGGCTTGATGATGCGCAGCAAATCCATCTGATGCTGCTCAACAATCCCTACCAAGGCTGTGTGAAACCCGAACACGGCGGCCGTGATCATCATATCGCTATGCGCGTCGATGATCTCGATGTGATTGTAGCCCGACTCGATGCATCTGCCATTCCATACAGCATGAGCAAGTCAGGCAGGGCAGCATTGTTCTGCCGTGATGCAGACGGCAATACGATTGAATTGATCGGCTGAGCAGTGCAACAGATTCATTGCATAAACAAGCCTGCTGCATATTAAAAAGCAAGCAACACGATAATCCCAAGATCCGACATTGGGATTATCTCTAATCGTATCAAACAGACTCGGATGCCGCGTTATGTTTGCTGCGCATAGCTTCGGTTTTTCTCAACTGCGCTTCCAATTCAGGGTGTTCGGCGGCCAAGGCAAGCACATCTTTTCGCCTTAGTCGCAGCAATGTTAAAGCTTGTTTGGCAATCACCTGGGCTTTGCGTACCTGATCGCCAAGCAAGGCCATTTCACCAAAAAAATCGCCGGGTCGAAGTTCGGCCAACAACTGTTCAGACTTATCGTTGTCCAAGTGCTGAATGCTTACGCTGCCTTTCGAGATGATATACAGCGCGTCACCATGATCACCCTGATTGATTACAATATCACCGGCTAAAAAGGCGACCACGGTCGTTTGAGCTGCCAAAGCCAAACGAGCCGATTCGGATAGATCTGAGAACAAGGGCACCATTTGAATCAACTCCTGACTGGATAAACTCAACGGCGCATCATGGATAGCGGGTATCTGATCCTGTAGCCGGTTCAGCTGTTGTATGATGATATCATAGGCTTTTTTGCCGGTCTCACCGTGTTTAAAATCATCATCGGCTTGCCAAAGGGCTCCATCCAAAGCGATCTGCATGCTCATGCGTGTTTCAAAACAGCTGAAGAAATCCGCGTAATTATCACGAATATCGTGCAAGGAAGCGATAAACAGCTGACGTTGCTGCTGATTTTCTGTATTTATTGTTATTTTGTGTTGCTCATCAATATCCGACCTCGATGTGACATCCACGATGGCCGCATCAATCATTAGCAAACGCAACGTCAGGCGCTGGAGTTGGCTGGCCATGCG
Source organism: uncultured Zetaproteobacteria bacterium (assembly GCA_964552605.1). Classification (GTDB taxonomy): domain Bacteria; phylum Pseudomonadota; class Zetaproteobacteria; order Mariprofundales; family Mariprofundaceae; genus Mariprofundus. Next base: position 18,695 of record CAZKHV010000006.1, read on the forward strand.
GCGATTTTGATAGTTGGATAACAAGCCCGCCAAGCGGTCATTCTCACGCAAATAAGCCAATATGCGCTGCTCAAACTGGAGAAAGGGATTATTTATGCTTGTGCCATCTTGCTTGCTTTCATGTTCCAAACGCAATTCACTTTTAAGGTCGAGCAAGATGTATTGCGGCACCATGCCTGCATCATGCAAATGTTCGAGCTGTTGCAGTTGAGCGCGTAAAGCAATTTGACGCACATGATGCAATTGCTGCTGTGTGTCTTGTCTTTGGACATCGAATTGCATGGAATCATCGAGCAGCTTTTCAGCCTGCCGCAGACTAGCGGGCGAGGTAAGATCCGCAGTCATCACATTATTTAAACTATGCTGTCCATGAGCTCTGGCATGCGCCAGACCTTGCTGCAGTTCGGCCTGTTCATTGTCGTTGAGGCTGTTAAGCCCCAGATAATTCATCAGAGGCTTGATGGTGGGCGCATTGATCAGCAGGGTGAATACCACGACACCCAAGGTCATATCCAGCAACAACTGTTTACCCGCAAGGTCTTCAGGCAAGGCAAGCACGATAGCAATCGCCAAACCACCCTTAAGGCCACCCCACCACATGATATGCAAATCACCGCTGCGCACACGGGGTAAATGAAAGCGACGCAATGCGACAGGTAAAAACAGATAAATGCTGGGTAATCGCGATACGAGTACAATCGCAATGGCCAGAAGAATATAAGCCAGATTATGATACAGGCTCAGCAAATCGATGGATAAACCAACCAATAAAAACAACAAAGCATTACTGATATCGGCAAAAAACTCCCAGCTTTCGCGCAAATATTCACCCGTACGATGGGGAATCCGGGTAACACCATATACACCGAGCGCCAATGATGCTCCAACCACGGCCATCACGCCGGAAATATGCAAAAAATGCTCGGCTGCAATAAAACTCACATAGGCCAGAATGATCGACAAAATAAGTACACCGCTGGGGTTATCGGACAAGGCATGCATCCATTCGCAAACGATCAATCCGATAATCATGCCTAAAAAGGCTCCACCAAAAAAGACATACAAAAATTGCCCGCCAGCAGCCGGTAATTCAGACACATCAAAGCTGCCCGCGACAACAATGCCCAATACGATATGCACCAGCACAATGGCAGTTGCATCATTGAATAACGACTCACCCTCAACCAAAACCGTCAGCCGCAACGGCGCACCCAGCTCCTTAAACAACGCAATCACCGCCACAGGATCCGTGGCTGAAATCAACGCACCAAACAATAAAGCCAAGGGCAGTGGTATATCCATAATCCAGTGCAACGCAAAGCCAACAATAAAAGTCGCAGCCAACAAGCCTGGAACTGCCAGCAACAGAACTGGAGCCAGATCCTTAATCAACTGGCGAGCATTGAGATTGTAACCGGACTCAAAAATCAATGCCGGTAAAAAGACAAACATGACCAATTCAGGGGTCAGTTGAAACGATTGCAAGGTATGCAACACAGGCCAGCTATGCGATGCAGTGCTGATGGCCATGCCGATGCCAACAAGGATGACAGTATACGGCACAGGCAAGATACGGGACAAAGGCACGGCGGCCATCGCAACAGCCAATAAGGCCATCAGTATTAATATGGATTCAGATAAAGGCATATCAACCCTCCCCTGCATATTCAAATAGAAACCGTGCAACTAAACTATAGCTTACTTTTCAATGTTTTGTTTTAATCGTTGTGCTGCAATGCAG
>CAZKHV010000007.1:0-19738 GCA_964552605.1 uncultured Zetaproteobacteria bacterium
ATCTGCATCCCATGCCAATGCCAAATCGCGGATTTAGCTTGGCACTTTTTTAAAACTGAAGTTTCACTGAAATCATTCAAGCGACCATTCGTAGCAAGGCGGCAACGGGGATATTTTGAACGGGTTTGCTCGTTATTGTGCAAAGCCGATCAAAATTATCGTTCAAAGCAGCTTTGGCGATAATATGCCGGACATCCGAGAATGCGAAACTATTTCTTCCTCGCACCATGTGGCGACGATCAATCGTGTTTTCCAGCTTGATGGCATAGAGCCATGTGACCGTTACAGCCATCATGCAAAAGTTCAGGTGATTCATGACAGCTTGTGGGTTGCGTGTTTGACTATTTCCAGCCCCAATATCACGCTTTATTTCCTTGAATCCAGATTCGATTTTCCAGCGTGCTCCATAGAATTCGATCATTTGCGTGACAGAGAGCGACAAGTCGGTGGTGAACAGTGCGATCCATTGGGTGCGTCGATAGACGAATACCACGCGAACTGGGCAATGAAGGGTTTTGAGCATGATAACGGTGGAAGTGACCCATACTTCACGTTTTTTTCCGTAGAGAAAAACAGAGCGGATACCCGCCTTCGCTTTCATCGCCGTAGCCACTTCCGTTGTCGTTCCCATGCGATCCCCATATTTGCGGTTTCTACCAAGTTGGCCAGGGGCTTTGATTGCCGGCATGGCATAGAGAACGATATTGCTACGCAGGCGTGAAAGTACATGAAACTTTATACCGATAAGTTTTCTGGCTGGCGCAAACAATCCATTGTTGCCAAACCAGCTATCGCATACGGCAAGAATGGAGGTGCCGGAGAAATATTTGGATAATGTAACCAGCATGTCCACAGCTTGTTCCAGTTTGCTGCGGAACATGGGAATCTTTCCATTCACCTTCATGTTTTTACATGCTGCATCAAGCGCCTTTTTAGGCAGGTAGAAACGATGAATCAGGGGGATGCACGTCCAGCGACCCTTCACTTTCTTCAACAGGCCAATGGCAGTGAAACATTGCGCCCAGGGATATTTCGATTGGTTGGCCTTGGCGGCATGATCAAAGACATGTGAACAGGCAAATATCTTTTTGCCTACCTTGGGATTGGTGCAATCATCCAGCGCCAGCAACAGACGCCCATCCGTTTCAGGTTCTGGAATCATGCCCCACAGTTTTGCCCACATCGCTGACCAAGGCAGCTTACGCGACGCCATAAAAACATAAAAGGCTCGACGTTTCACCTCCTCCATGCCAAATAAATGATTCAGCGAACGTAACAGGTTGGAACTCATCGAATTGGTAAAAGGAATGATGCAGGCCAATATCACATGAGCAAACCAATTGCGCCGTACATGTCCTAATGGGGTGTTTGAAAACTCTTGCTGAAGTGGTGGTAGAATATCACGCATAATAAACATAAAGCCAGACTCCTTTCGACTGAAATATCAACAACTTACGCTGTTAACAGTCTACCGGAAAGGATGTGAAGTTCAAGCAATATGTTTCATAACATACTGTTTTATAAGGACTAAACTGGCATGAAACTTTCTAAACCGATTTTCGCAAATATTGTGCCAATGCGCCATTACACGCCATAAAAAAACAGTGAAACTTCAGATGTATAATTCTCCTACTTTTAATCAAATGGAGCCTGAAGTAAAAAAAATACTAGCAATAGCATTAACATGCTAGCCTATTATAGGAGCGTTCCAACTACCACTTAGCTATGGCAGCTTGTAGGGAGAGCTAATTGTAATTTTCACCCAAGATAACAAAAAAAGACTAGCCCCTGAATGCAATGTCTATATTGCAATTCCAAGATATAATTCATCCTATGTTTCATATTATTGATGACCAACCCATTATACTCGATACCCTGCAAGAATTAATAAAATTCAACGGCCATGACTGTCTTTCATTTGCCTCTGCTGATGCATATTTGACCTATTTTAAGACGGAGAGTTTCGTTGCACCCACAGCTATTTTATCCGATTATGATATGCCCTGTATGAATGGTCTAAACTTGATTCATCAGGTGCGACAATATTTACCAAATCAACAGGCTGTAATTATTTCAGGAAACCTGAGCATGGAACTGCAACAAGCAATCAAATTACTGCATTGCTACCATTTGCCTAAGCCTTATCATCCTCACGCGCTGTTTTCGCTATTATCTACACTCACAAGTTGTGCAAGCTTATGCCAGCAGCAGGGTTCGCTTGAGTATCAATAAACGATGATCAGTTAGCTGTTCTATTCACATGTTTCATGTTGTAGAGGATACTTCTTTTGCTCGTCACCTATTATTGGAGATGCTGCACCGACTTAATTGTAAATGTTTAAGTTTTAATAACGCGCAGGCTTATATTGATTATGTAAATAGCACTGCATATCAAAAACCTATCGCAACATTTACAGATATTTTGATGCCAGAAATGAATGGTTATAGTATGATGGACAAGCTATTAAAAACACATCCAACCATGAAATTTGTGGTAGCGACCAATGAACCGCGCATTCGCAATGAATTTGCACACCTTGCCTGTTTTTACCTAGCCAAACCTTATGCTCTAGATAAACTTTCAGATGTTATTTCGCGTCTTAAACAATGTCATCAATGTGGTGCGTCAGTAGCACATGAGTGTAACTCAGTCGGAGACAAACAAGCCTTTGGCATAAAGCATTGGTGCTGTCCTAGTGTATCAAAGAAAGTTCATCCCATTATCAAGGCATAACGGTAGCTAATTCTATACTACGATTTTGTTGTAAGCTGCCTATAAAACGCCTCGATTTTAATTGATCGCCCATGACATCAGCATAATCTCGCACACAATTACGACCGCAACTTTTGGCATGGTATAGTGCCACATCAGCTTTCTTCTGCAGGCCTTTTCTGATTTCACCATCCTCAGGATAAAAACTCACACCGATGCTAATACCAATTTCGACCTTTTCTTGATCCAGTGTAAAGGGATATTGAATAGCTGTAAGAATACGCTGACAGGCCTTGTTCACCACAGCGATATCCGAATATTCCAACAACATCATGAATTCATCGCCACCGACCCGAGCAATGAGATCCTCTTCACGCAAGCAAGCCTTGAATCTGCGCATCAACTCGATCAACAATGCATCCCCCTGATCGTGACCCAAGGTATCATTAACTAGTTTAAAGTGATCTAAATCCAGTGCCAGAAAAGCCAATCGACCATCGTGACGTTTGGCACGTTGCAATAAACGGTCAGAAAACTCTTCATACATCCGTCGGTTGGGTAAGCCGGTCAATGGATCATGCAAGGATAAATGTAATAATTTTCCCTCTACTTTTTTGCGTGCTGCAATTTCTTTTTTGAGTGCCGAAGCCATTTCAATCAATTCACCACGCATATCGACCAAGCGTTGCATGGCCAAAATTTTGGCTTGTAGAATAACTTTACTGCATGGCTTGGGTAAGTAACCATCACCTCCAGACTCAATGCCTTCGGCAATCGCCTCATCTGAAACCAAGCCACTGATAAAAATAATGGGAAACCAATCACCTTTACAGATTAACCTTATCTCACGCGATACCTGATAGCCATCCAAACCTGGCATTTTAACGTCTAACAACACCAAGTCAGGCCTATAGTGGCTAAAAAACTGTATAGCCTCATGGCCATCGACAACACTGACCACATCATGCCCCAGCTGTTCCAGCATATTTTGCATATAAGTGCGAAAGATCCGACTGTCATCAACCAATAAAATAATCATATAAAAAGCTCTTGTTCCACCATGCCCTCCTGTTTGGCAAGCATGATTCTATTACACCCACGCAGCTTGGCTTGGTACATCGCAGCATCAGCCTGCTTCAGTAGTAACTCAGCTTCAATATCTCCACCAGTATTAGCAATGCCAATACTGGTGGAGATATGAATTTTATGTCCATTGAAGAAGAAAGCTGCACTTAGTGCAATAAGTATTTTCTGAGCCTCTGCATAAGCATCATCGACATTATGCATATGATCTACAAGCACCACAAATTCACTGCCAGAGATCCTTGCAACTGTATCGGATTTCCGAGCGCATGCTTTCAAACGCTGCGAAATATCACATAACAGCACATCAGCTATATCATGACCATATTGGTCATTTACATCATCAAAGTCAGAAATATCAATGTAAACAAGGCCAACCTCTTTGTGCTCCCGTTTGACACGTTTCAAACCGTGAGCCAAGCGATCCATCAGTAGCATACGGTTTGGCAACTGCGTCAAATAATCATGCGTTTGTCCATATTGCAGTTTTTTATTCTGTTCCTTTCGCCTGCTGATATCTTCAAAGGTACTGATATAGTGAGAAATATCTCCAGAAATATTATAAACAGCCTGGATGGTTAGCCACTCTGGATGTATCCTCTCATCTTTTCGCTTATTCCATATTTCACCACTCCACTTGCCAGAAGTATGAATAGCGAGCCACATTTTTTCATAAAATAATGCTGAATGACGCCCAGATTGTAGAATACGCGGGTTTTCCCCGATGACATCACATTTAGTATGACCAGTGATCGAACAAAAAGTAGTATTCACAGCAATAATATTAGCCTTGGCATCAGTGACCATAATTGCAAAAGGGACCGCATCAAGAATATCAAAAGAAATTTGTTCCCAATCCGACATTTCATCTCCTTTGTTCTGACAGCCTATCGCTTTGTCAGAACATCAAATGCGTATCAGGTCTGGATTCCGGAGGATTTAAAGTGTAAGCGTTGAATTTTATGCTATAATTTAATCTGCCATTGTTTTCAACTTGACCAACATATGAAAGTAAAACACTAACCGCCTCGAAGCCAACGGCTATGGCATGCACAAGCTAGCATGCACTAGAACCTAGTCGAAAAGTCATTCAATTTTGTTTTACTAAAACGTTTCTCATCCAAACATTCAAGATTAACAATTAAATCACTCATGGATTGGCCTGCATAATTAGCCGCTTTGAGCATTTCAAGAAACTGACTCCATTGTTTCTGATACAGCTCAGTATCTGCCTTTTTATTCTTAGTATTTTTTACCTTTTGATGCAACTTAACATCGATAACATGCGCAGGAAACAACGCCTTCATCACATCATAAAATCTTCCAGGGTTCACCGGCTCTGCCAGCCAACCAGTCGCCCACACTTCACTCGCCTCTTGCCTTATATTACCTCTTAATTTAGGTGACAGTATCAACACGGGAATATAGAAAAAACAGATCAATTTACGCATCGATCTGATCAGGCTTATTCCATCCATACCACTTAGTTTCAAACCAGTAATGACCACATCAGGACAACAGCCTTTTTGCAACATCTCCATGGCTTGTTCTGCATGCGATGCTGTTTGAACAACATATCCAAACCTTTTCGCCATCTGACTCATATATATCAAGGTAGATTGAGAGTCATTTACCAAAAGTATTTTTTTCATACAGCGCTCCTCCTTAATGATCATACATTATATTTTTTTATCATCTAGATACATCGCATTTCATGCATAGCATTCGATCTCTTAAAAAAAAATATCATCCATACAATCATTCTCTTCCTGCACATGTTTAATAACAATCAACTCCGCAATATCCTCTCGCATACGGTGCCATGTTTGAGTCGAAACAGGTGTGCCAAATGGATTCATCACAATTTGTTTTTGGCGCAAGCATTGCGTATGATATTCACGGGGAAAAAGAGTGAACATTAATTTATATTCTTTGCTTTCCCAATCGCACGATGAATTACAACGGAAACCAATCCACAAATAACCTCTATCAACTAAAGCATTAAAAAGCGCCATCGGTTTTTCCGGTAATTCCTGACAAACGGTCAGCGCATCCAGACTAAAATGATCAGCTTTCCCATCCTCAGATTGCAAATCATCAATCACATAACGCAGGCTACGACTGACCATATACGATGATTCATCAGTAGCAGTAAACATGTGAAAGCTGGTATGTGCCACATAAGCACCATAATACTCATCTGGCACCAGTACATGTATTTCATGCTGATGATTAAAACGATCCAGTTCATGCTGCAATCGCAGCACCCAATCTCGGCGTTTAAGCACTGGGAAAATATGCGGCTTCATTTGCTCTTCATCTAGCAATGAAATCAAATGTGATAATTGGCTGGCTACCACGCCAAAAGATTGCTTTTCATCCTTTGAAGGCTGAGAGATAAGTATTCTTTCCACTCCCGGTAAGTAGCTACGCAAAGCGTCCATATCCACAAAATCCCAAGCATGGCAAATAAAGTCTATTTTTTCTATTGCTCCTTCTTCTTCAGCCAAACGGCGGGCAATATACTGCTGCTGATCATCCCGCTCTTTGTCTGTATAATCATTAAGAATAACCACATGCAATTCTTCATAGTTTTGCAGCAAACGTTTCATAATCAAGGGTAAAAAACCGACTTCTCCAATAATCAATAAACTTAATACATTGCTCATCTGCAAGCCCACAAGCTCTGTCATTACCGATGACATATCCTGGCTCTGCTGATTGGCATGCGTCATCACATATTCCAAATCACCGTGCAATCGGTTCTCGTTCAATGAAATGCCGATAATCGATGCAACTGTAACCTCCGACTCAGGCCCTAACACCGATTGAATGTTCATGTCGTCATCAGATAATGCCAATAAAATAACACCACGTAAAAATAGAGACTTCACCACAATATCCAGTGCCACCAGCATACCTGAAAGGTTGCTTTTCAATAGGTATACACCATCCTGACAGAGTAAATCACCATCCCATGCCACCGCATTTAATGATGATTCATCATGTTTGCTTGGCACCATTAAACTACTCATGACCTGATCAAAATCGCGATAATACATAACATTTTTCACCAAATTAGCTATCACATCCGCTTCTGGCATCATCACAGTTGGCTTGTTGTAAAACTGATCACTATCCCAGCCCACCTGTAATGGATGTACATACGATTTAATAAACGCTGGCATAAAGCCTGGTACAGCATAATTGACATAAATATTTGGGTTGGAATCACGAATTGCCAACAGCGTTGAAAAACTAAAAGCCATTTTTTTATACGCTTGCCTCTCTTGTGGCACATTGATAATAACTTGCCGTGCTGAAGATAAACTCACCCGGTCCAAGGCTTGACTATTATCAATCTCATCAGCCCAGCGAAACATGACTCCTTTACTGGTCATGAGTTCATATGGAGGCTTTTCATCGTTAAGTAAAAATACCATTTTCAAACGTTCAAACTTGCGTTGCGATAAGACTTGCAACTCTCGAATAATAAATGGGCAAGTGTCATTCCAACCGATCATGACCAGATGATTGGCAATATCTAATTTTTCATTGCGCATTTTCACCATTAATGCTGACACCAAGTTCGCACCAATACCGATAAAGAAAGCAAAAATAAATACACCCAGCACCACCGACACCACCGATAATACCGCCAATTCATAATTGTCCGGGTAATACACTATATTGCCTGGATCTGTGAGCATACGAAACACAAACCAGACATGCGACAAAATATCATTATCCGTGCTCGTATTTAATCCATCCTGGGTTACATCATAACCCTGCAAAAAATAATGTGAGAGTACTCCACCAAAAAATGACAACACCGCCAGCAACAACACAATTAAATTAATTTCCTGCATATACGAACCTTCAGAAAAGACTGCTTTAAGATTACGTAATAGTATAACCCAAGGTCGCGCCATGCGTATCACCCGTAGCAAGCGCAGTAGCTGAGCATAAGCTGAACCTTCGAAAAAAGGTATCATGGCAAGCGTTGCCAGCATATCCACCGACCAAAAAGCCCATTCTTTTCTTTTCTCTTTGAGGGTTTTAAAACGCATACTCCGAATCATCGAATAACGCACTGCCAGTTCAGCGGCAAAAAACAATAATATACAACTGTAGAAGTCGCCTTCAACAAAGAATGAGAGCAATGTCATCAATGAAATAAACATGCCGTAAGTCGGCGATGAAAGCATACTTTGCATATCAAAATAGCGAAAAACACGTAATACCCGCAACAAATAGACCATCCGCACGCTGCGCAATAACACACCCGCTTCAGCGGGATAGCCCAACTGCATGGCTGTAATCAACAGGGACAAGGTGGCGATGGCATCAAGCAACAGAAATGTAATTTCCACTTTGAGATTCACACTGCCTTTATACGGACGCAATTTCTTTTTATGATAGGCAACCATACTCCGCACAACCAATTCAACTGTAAAAAGTACAAACAACAGGCCAGCTATCCAAGGGTTATTAATAAACGAGGCCAAAATCAGCAGGGTCATCATCACACTGAAGCGTGGATGATTGGTAACCCATTCAGCATAATGGTAAAATAAAGAACCATCTCTTATTTTCACTTTTTTGTGAGCGCTCTCTGGAGTTTCACCTGTTACTGGTGGAAAATAACGCTTAAACCATTTTAAGCTTAATACAGGCCCTTGCTCTCCATTTGGTTGATTAAAATAAATCAATGTTTAGCAACTCAACAGCTTCCGTTTCTTCGCCGATGACATTCTGATGAATATTTCGCTGACTGGCCATGCAGTATTGATTAAATAATTTCTTCAAATCGAATTTCTGAATGTCTTCTTGACCATTAGGATCAGACAAATTGATGAGTAGCTGATCAAATTTCTCATTTACATAATCCAACGCTCCATCCACATGTTCCAAGCGCTGACGCATAATATCCTGAAATTGCATGGCGGCTAAGATATCCATCATTGGCACGTCAACCTCAGCAATAAAGGTTTCAACATGTGCATACAAATGATTTGATACTGTCGTATGATCAGCAGACACCTCATGAATGCGTTGCAATGTGGCATCAAGATAGTCCTGATTTCCAAGTGCTTCACTCTCCACCAGTTGCCGTAGTTGCGCCAATGCTGCCACAGATTGCTCACTCAAGGCTCGTGATTGATCAACTGAACTATGAAGTTTCAATCTCAATTGCTCCATCAACCCATCAATCACCTTGGTACTGCCTAATATATCAACAGCAGCTTTTTCAGTTTCTATACTGGTATCACGCAACTCTTCCTGTAATAAATTATTCACAGTCTGTGTAGAATGAATCGGTTCAACTAAGCGTCTAACAATGCTCACCACATCCCGTTGCGCATCACTTGATTCTATCTCTCTGATAGCCATGACTATGTGCCCGGCAATACTTTCTTTAATACCGCCAGAAACTGTGGTGCTTGCACCGGCTTAACTAACCATCCATTCGCACCAACCGACTTTGCTTGCATACGCATTTCTTTCTGTGATTCGGTGGTTAACATCAATATCGGCTTAAATCGAAAAGCCGTCATTTTTTTTATTGCCGTAATCAACTCAAAACCATTCATACCCGGCATATTTAAATCGGTAATAATCAAGTCAGGCACATAGCCTGTATCAAGTTTATCCAATGCTACTTCAGCACTTTCAGCCGTTTCCACATCATATCCAGCCTTACAGGCAATACTTTGCATACTCATCAGCAAGGTTGGTGAATCATCTACCATAAATACTTTATTCATTGTGTTCTCCCATTATATTCTCCAACTTACCTTCTGTTACAAATTCAGCACTGTGGGCTTGAGCCTTGCAAAGTTGCGCCTATCCACGCTTTTATCCTGGCATCCTGCGGTGCTATAGAAATTGCAGGAGCTGCCTTCATCAAGACTTGTAATACCGCGCTATGTACATGCTGGCAGCCTTTCAGGTTAATTTTAGCTTTAGGATTTTTTTGCAACCAAGCCCATAGGCTTTCCGCATCTTCGACATCACACACGCCATCCAACACAGCCACTTTCTTTTTATAAACTATTGGCATGACAAAGCCTCCAAGTTGAGAATCAATAGCACACTGCCATCGCCGAGTAGCGCTGTGCCTGTAAATAAAGGAAATCCGGCCATCACCCCATCCAATGGCTTTTGAATAATATCGAGGCCCGCATGAAAGGCATCGACCACCAGTCCCAACAAGCCTTGCTGAGTCGAGACCACCAGCACCGACACTTCGCCATCAGCACGTTCAGAATCCATATCCAGCGATGCACGCAAGCAACGCAATGGAATTAAACGATCTCGCAAGACAATCGCCTCTCCGTCTTTGATATGATGAATCTCGCTAGCCGGTATTTTTACTGTTTCAACTATCTGCTCGATTGAGATACCAAAGCGTTGCCTATCCACCGATACCATCATCACACGCGTTACAGCCATCGATAATGGCAACGATAAACGCACTGTTGTACCTTCACCCAGCTTACTACTTAAGGAGATGCTGCCACCGACCTGCTTGACCATGCTGTTGACCACATCCATACCGACACCACGGCCGGACAAGTCAGAGACTTCTTTGGCCATGGAGAACCCAGCCATCAAGATCAACTGCAAGGCATCTTTATCACTAATGTTATCGAGTCGATCTTCATCAATTAAACCTTTTTCATAGGCCTGTTGTTTAAGTGATGCCGGATCAAGGCCTTTACCATCATCAATCACTTCAATGAGCACCTGATCTTCCTGCTGCACAGCCCGCAAAGTGATCGTTCCATGTTCAGGTTTACCTGCCGAGACACGATCTGCTGGCATTTCAATCCCATGATCCAGGCTATTACGCACCAGATGAATCAATGGATCTGATAATGCTTCCACTACATTTTTATCGGCCTCTGTATCTTCACCGACAATCACCAACTCAATATTTTTTTCTAAGCGTCGGGATAAATCGCGCACCAACCGAGGAAAGCGTTGAAATACAGTAGATACTGAAACCATGCGAATACGCATCACTATACTCTGAAACTCTTCCGACAAACGGTTTACAACTTCATATTGTGCCTTGATTTCACGAGCCAGCGGCTTTACACCAAATTCTTTTTCGGCCCTATCCGATAAGAAAGGTAAACTATTCTTGGCCACCACCAATTCACCGACCAGATCCATCAGCTGGTCAATACGTTCCTGCTCAACACGCAGGAACGAGGGTTTACGTGCTTTGCCTTTGCTAACAGACTCTTCTTCCACTACCTGCGTCGGCTGTTTGATATCCTGCTGAATAATACCGGCCGCCACATCAAGGGCTGCAGCGCCTCCACCTGTCCAACATTGCAATACAGCTTCCACCCAATTCAATAATGGATGAAAACTATGCTCCTGTTCAGCCTGTTGCGCGGCTTGATGAAGCTCTGCGCTTTCGCCACACAAGCCTTTTAATACCCGCGTTACAGATGCATGTCGCCCAGCCCACATGGTCGCTTCACAAGGCAACGATAAGGCTTCCATTTGCACCCTTAAAATAGATACAGCGCACTCCAAATCCATCTCAGCGGGGCGTTCCACTTCTAGATGAATATGAGATTCTGAGGCGGAATGATCTGATGCAGGCTGATCTGCTTCAGAATCCGTAGTTTTAGACATCAGCATATCAGCCCGTAAGCTGAAACATTCCACTTCGCTTTCAACATAACACAAGGACTGGTTTATTTCTGGTGCATCTGCCTTGCTAATCATATAAATCAATAAATTACAGTTATACGGATCAAAATCCGCATCACTATCCCAAGCTTCCAAAGGCTGCACATCATGCCAATACAAAGCTGGCACATGCATAGCTGTATTGATCGGATCATCACCCGTGAAGAAACATTGCGCACCCGGTTGATAACGAATGGCTGTCCATGCTGCAGCATCTTGTATCAAATCTGCATGCCATCGTGCCCTGGTTTCATCAGAGAGATCAGCCAACATATCTGCCAACCATAGCGGTGTAGTATCTTTCGGCGCATTTTCTGATTCAACAGATATTGCCGCCGAAGCCGCCACTGCTACCAATTGAGCGGCTACCACAGCACTATCAGCAGCATGTTTATCCGCCATCAACAATGCCCGCAGCTTAGTCGCCATCTGTTGACTCTCGCCAGCTGCATCACTTGGCAAAGCCCCATTGGCCTCCAATGCATCCACCCATGCCGACACCTGATCCAAACTATCCAGAAACAAATCGATATCATCGGCCGTTAAACTTAATTCACCTTCACGCACCCGATCCAATACATCTTCTCCCGCATGTACGACCTGCGTAAGAGGAGCAACATCAAAGATGCCCGATGTACCTTTTAAGGTATGCACTGCCCGAAACAACACATTCATAGTATCTGCATCACTGGGATCTTTTTCTAGGGCCAAAAAGGCAGTGGCTGAACTCTCCAACAATTCACGAGCTTCACCGACAAACTGATCCATCAATTCATTATTCATTGCACACCTCCAGTGATCAGGCGAACACGTTGGCGAAACAAATCCGGCTTGGCAGGTTTTACAATATAATCATTACCACCAGCTTCCAGCGCCCTATAACGATCCTGCGCTTCTGCTTCAGTGCTAATCATAATAGCAGGGATATGGCGTAAGGATGCGTTAAGGCGCACCTCTTGAAGAAACTCATAGCCATCCATAACCGGCATATTCACATCCACCAACAACAGATCAAATTCATCCTGCATGCTTTTCTCCAAGGCTTCCTGTCCATTTTCCGCTTCATCAACGGAATAACCTTCTTCTTCCAACAACATGCGGTGGTACATTCGCACCGTGACCGCATCATCAACAACAAGAATTTTTTTCATTGCGAGCCTCCGCATGATGTCATGGTTTTTTGTATGTTTAGGTTTTGATTCGTTAGCATCATATTATCCGTCCATCGGCTTCTGATAAGCCATCACATCACCAAATTTACGTACCTTAAACAATGAACAGATTCGACTCATCGATTCCGAATGGCCTAAAAAAATAAAACCACCCGGATTCAACGCATCATACATAGCCTCCACGGCTTCCCGGCGCGCTTTATCATCAAAATAAATCAACATATTGCGGCAGAAGATCACATCAAAATTACGATAAGTTCGTGATTCAAGCGGGTCTGTAATATTCATCCGCTTAAATTCAATAGCTTCACGCAAATCTGCTTCAATCTGATATTTCTCACGCCCAACCGGGGTGAAATATTTTTTCAGCATGGCCGCCGGCACATGCATCAGCGAGCGTTTGTTAAAGATGCCTTCCCGACAAGCATTCAATACATTGGTATCAATATCCGAAGCAAACATCTCCACATCAATTTGATCAATACGATGCCAATGCTCCAACAGGTATAATACAATTGAATAGGGTTCTTCTCCGGTTGACGATGGAATCGACCAGATTCGAATCGCATGCTCCGCACCATGATGGCGTACCAATTCATCCAACACATCATTCACCAAGCAATCAAATTGATGCGCTTCACGAAAAAAATATGTTTCATTGACGGTCATCATATTGACCAGCTGCTGAAATTCTTTGCCGGCCGCTTCAAAACGCATCATCGAAAAGTATTCGCGAAAACTTTTACAGCCCGTGACTTGCATACGTTCAATCAAACGTTTATCGACAAAATAACGTTTGGAATCATCAAAATGGATACCTGTTTTACGGTAAAAGAAATCGCGAAAGCGGGTAAAATCACCATCTTTAATCTTCAATTCTTTAACCGCCTGACGGCGTTCAGTGCGTATTTTCGTTGGGTGTCGTTCTAATAATGCCTCAGCCATGATTAGCCTCTAGGCGTGTTAAAGCAGAATCCACCGAAAAACCAATAAAGGGCTCATTGGCAAAACGTATCTTCACTTCCAATAGATTATCACGCATAGCCGCATCACCAAGATCAGCCAATCGATCAATCGCCACCGCAATCACATTGACATGCCCATCCAACCTCAACACATCAAGCAACCAACCCGGCGCATCACGATGCGGCAGAGTGCGTAAAATATCGAGCCCAAACAAACGCACATCCGAATCAGGGTCAGCCAATAAATCTGGCATGTGCGGGCCAATCAAATCAGGCAGAAGGTGCAAGGTTTCTACAGCACCATTGCGCAAGCCAGCATCCTCGCTGCGCAACAACGAAATCAATTCAATGACTGTACTATCATCTGCATTTTCACCCAGAGCATCAAACATCGCAGCTCGCACCGAGGGCGATACTTCTTGCCGCAAACAACTCACCAAATGATGTGAAATACCTTGTACTTGCCGCAGATCTCGAGCCGCCTTACGCCGTATCGAAGCTTCACGATCTGATAGCTGGGCTAACAAATCTTCTGTAGTTCGGCTAGCTGTACGGCGATTATTACCTGGTTCAGTGGTCATTTTCTTTTTTACTAAAGCCATCGTATTACTCCTTCACACCCATTGCTTCAACTGCCTTGCAACAGCACAGGCAGGCAACACCACTTCAGCACCATTCAAGGCAATCAAACATGCAGGCATACCAAAAATAGACGCGCTTTCTTCAGACTCAGCAATGCTTCGCGCACCTTTTTTGTGTATTTCAGCCATTTCTTTCGCTCCGTCATCACCCATACCGGTTAATTGCACACATATGATTTCTTCCGGCCGATAAACTTCAGCAGCCGATGACACCAACCGTGAAACAGAGGGATGCCAGATATGATGAGCTGATATAGGCACAGATGCGGCGACAGTTTTACTGCCTTTTTTACGCAATAGTACGTCCGCACCGCCACGTGCAATCACAGCCAAGCCCGGTTTTAATTCAATACTGTTACCGGATTCCACCACCTCACATTGACACAAGCCGTTGATCCGATCGGCAAAGACGGCAGTAAATGAACCGGGCATATGTTGTGCAATCACAATGGGCACAGGAAAATCAGCCGGCAGTTTTGGTAGCCAGGCTTCCAGCGCCCGTGGCCCACCCGTCGAGACTCCTACCAGTACAATTTTAATTTTACCTTTAGCGCGTATTGGCAATATTTGTTGTGCAACCGATGCCTGTTCACGCCGGGCTCGCATGCGTTGACGCACACCACCGGATTTACCCATCCGCATGCCCGCTGCGGAACGGACTTTGGCTAGGATCTGAGTTTCAATCAGACCAATATTACGCGATACCGTACCATCCGGTTTGGCGATAAAATCGACTGCGCCCAATTCCAAGGCTTCAAAGGTGGCCGTCGCACCTTTTTCGGTCAGTGAGGAGAGCATAATGGTTGGGATTGGGCAGTCTTTCATGAGATGCGCCAAACAAGTGAGTCCATCCATCACCGGCATATTGATATCCAACGTGATTACATCGGGTTTTTCACGCTTGGCCTTTTCCAACGCATCCTCACCATCACGCGCTGTAATCACGTCAATATCATCTTCTTTTTCTAACATTTGACGCAAGTACTTACGCATCAAAGCTGAATCATCGACCACCAATATTTTCATACGTTCACACCTCTCATGTATGGTTTACAGTTATCGTTCCGATCTCCTTATTCAACCAGCTCTGCGTGGTGCACACAGAAAGGGGAAAAGAGCATGCCCACCCCGCAGTGCCATAGATCAAGCCGCTTTTTTAAGCGCCGACATTTCATTGAGATCAAGTAATTCAGCCGCCTGTAACACCTGAATCATGCGATCATCCTTGGATAGATTGACCACCTTACCCATCAATCGTGATTGATCTTCCGATAGATGCGGTGCGTCTTCGATCACCTGTTTGGAAATACGCAACACTTCATTCACTTCATCAACAATAAATCCGGTGCGGGTGCCATCGAGTTCAAGCACCAGAATACGCTGCCGTTCATTGCGTTCATTGCGTTGCATATCAAAACGACTGCGCATATCCAGCACAGGCAACACACCACCGCGCAAATTGACCATGCCTTCTATAAATGCTGCCGTTTTGGGAACCCGGCTCATCTCATCCGGCACACGGATAATTTCCTGTACCGATTCAATGGACACACCATATTCCTGTTTCTGCAAATGAAAGACCACCAACTGCGTATCCTGATCTTCATGATCATCCTCATGCTTGCCATCACTACTCATGGATATCTCCTGTTCACCATTTTCCTGCTCTGCTTCATTAACCGCCATCTGCACATCGGGTCGATCAAACAAACGCCCCGCATTCAACACACTGACCAGCCGTTTACCGTCATCGAGTCGGCAGACAGTCTCAATATCGGCATCTTCCTGCGCTAATAAGCCTGGCATCTGATCTCGCACATCCGGTGTTACGCGCAGCACTTCACGAATATCATCCACCACCACACCCACGGCTTGTTTTGCACCATTTTCTATACCCAGAGAAACCACCAACACACGGGTATCATCATTGATCGCAATAGAAGGCATGCCAAACATGGCGCGCAAACTCACCAAAGGAAGCAAGCGACCACGCAAGTCCATCAGACCAAGCACATGCGCATCAGATTTCGGAATACGTGAAATATTTTCAGGCACGCGCACAATCTCTTCCACCTGCATGATCTCAAAGGCATATTCCTGCTCATTGACCACAAAGCTGACCAACTGCGTGGTGTCATCTTCCACATCTTGATTATGGATCTGTTGTCGGCTTTCCATTTGTTCACCTTGTGCACTATCGAGATGCTCAGCGATATTGGCAAACTCTTGCTCAATCAAAGCTCCAGCATTAAGCAACTGAATCAGGCCATAGCCATCCACACCTTTGATCACGCCATCAATAGCATCTTTGCTAACACTGCTACTCACCGATTTCGCACTTTCAATCTGCTTATCGGCAACGTGAATAACGCGCGCCACCCGATCTACAATCAAGCCACTCAAGCGCCCAGAGTCCGTCACCAGCACACGCGTTGCATCATTTTCTTCCGTCTCAGCCAAATTTAGTAAACATCGCAAATCGAGCACTGGCAATACCGTGCCACGCAAATTGGCCAAACCACGCAACGCAGCCGGCGTTAAGGGCACAGCCACTGTTTTTGGCACCCGAATGATTTCGCGCATGCTCTGCATAGGAAATGCAAAACACTCATCATCGACATAAAAGGTAACATATTGACCCGATTCGATATCCGTAGCCGATTCATCCGCATCCAGCACACTGTTATCCGAGTCTATCATGCCAGCGACTTGTTCTTTCACGGTCGCATCAATCGCAGTATCACTTATCATTTCTTGGGTATCAGACATATAATCTCCTCACCTGTCTCAATCACTGTTGCAGATCATCAGCAGTTGCTGCGATCTCTTCGATAGCGACAGCTAATTCACTGACCACCTTGCCTTGCGCCCCACCCGCCTGACTAGCCTGGTTGGCTGCCGTGGCAGCCTGCTCAGCAGCAGCAGCAATTTGCTCAACAGCGGTTTTAGATGCAGCGATATTCTCAGCTATTAATTTGGAGGCTTCGAGAATATTCCGATTACCATCCACAACAGCATTGGCATCAGCTTCAATCACAACCAATCGACTCGTAGTAGCTTTAGAGTTTTCAACTTCGATATTCACATTGCTCAATACCGAGCTTAGATCACCACTAATAGATCGAATCTGATCCTGAATTTCAGAGGTCTTTTCCTTGATCAGTTCTACATTTTCTGCTGCGTCATTAGCTAAATTTTGAATGTCAGTCGAAACCACCGCGAAGCCTTTGCCATATTCTCCGGCTCGTGCTGCCTCTACCGCGCCATTGACTGCCAGCATACTGGTTTGAATCGACACATTGGCGATTTGATCAACAATCTTATCGATTTGCGCCGCCACCCGATCCAGTTCTAAAATTTCATCCAGATTAGCACTCGCTCCTTCTGCTGCGCTGACAATCGCCGCAATCATATTATCCACTGCTGTTTTGTTTTCTGCCACGCGTGTAGTGACCAAATCAGCCTTTTCAACGGCCTCGGTCGATGCACGTACCGCGATCCCAACACCATCTTCAATTTGTTGCATCGCTGTTGAAGCTTGTTCAGCTGCCGTAGCTTGCTGTGAAGAAGCACGTGAAATTTCTTCAATAGCACGTGAAATTTCAGAAGCTGCCCGATTCATTTCTTCGGTATTGGAGGACAACTCTTCTGCCGCAGCAGCAACCTCTTCAGCATCTTTAGAAATGTCGGTACTATTTTTCAAATCCTCAGACAATTCATCCAATTCACCAGCCGCATTGCTCATTTCATCTAGAGCGCGTTCCTGTTCTTCTAGGGTACGTATCGATTGTTCACAAGCAGCCAACTGCTCTTCAGCAGCTGCGGCAATGCTTTCCGAGCCACCTTGAGCTTCAGCTGAAGCAGTTTCCATCTGAGTAGCGGCAGTTAGAATCTCTTGTGAGCCATTAAAAATAGCCTGCATATCTGATTTGATACCGGCCAATTCGACAGTCACATTACGGCCTTTTTCTACTTCAGTACGCGAACTCTCAGCTGATTCACGCACAGCCGTCGCAATTTTACTGGCCTGTTCCTGAATCTTTTTCACCAGTTCAGCGATATTCGCACCATTGGTTTCGGCTGTTTCAGCCAGGGTACGTACCGTATCGGCCACCACCGCAAAGCCTTTACCATGTTTGCCGGCTCGAGCGGCTTCGATGGCTGCATTCAATGCCAACAGATTGGTTTGATCAGCAATACGAATCACCGCTCGCACTGCTTCATCAATATCGGCAGCGATTTTTTCCAAATTAGCAATCTTCTCAGTCGATTCCAATTGATTATCTGCTGCCATGCTAACATTATCAACCAATGAGCCGATGCCGTTATCCGCTTCATCCAATAAGTCTTGCAATTGCAATGTTTTTCCACTGCTGGCTTTAGCATCGTCCATCTGCGACTGCACCTTCTCCGCAGCTGAAGTAATCGCGCTTTGTGATACTTCCGCACTGCCTGATGCCTGTTGTGCTCCGGCTGTAATTTGCCCCATCGCACTTTTCAACTCAACCTGCATATCTACCGCTTGGCCAGTATTAGCCGTTAATTGTACCGTGGCTGCTGCGATAGATTCAGCTGCAGCCTGCTGCCTTCCCATCGTTCTAGCCTGCTGACGACGCTTGTTGGCATCCACGCCTTTTTTCCTTTCTGGAGCACTACTGCTTCCGCCATTTGATGCTGTCGCTTTTTTTAGTGCCATGATTTATCTCCTTGATTACTGTGAATAAAATGTATAAATGGTCATCTGGCGACGACAACATTAGCGGTTGAGTAATTGGCTCTCGGCATACGGCGAATCCTGCGACGGGATAGAAACAACGGATATGGCATGCCAGCACTAGCATCCAGCATCGTGTAAAAAAACGGAGCTGCTTAAGCGTGCTAATCAGCCCATGCTATTTATCAAATCAGCTTACCCCTCATCATAAAGGCATGCATACAACAACAGAAAAGACCACCCAAACAGCCTCTTCCAAGGCTGCCGTTACAGAAGCAATGGAAGATATAAATCACATGATGTCTGATATTACT
The DNA here is from genome assembly GCA_964552605.1 of uncultured Zetaproteobacteria bacterium. Classification (GTDB taxonomy): domain Bacteria; phylum Pseudomonadota; class Zetaproteobacteria; order Mariprofundales; family Mariprofundaceae; genus Mariprofundus. The sequence goes on from CAZKHV010000007.1 coordinate 19,316, forward strand.
GCCGAGGAGACGGATGCTGAACAGTATCTATTGCGTCAGCAGGAGGGGCTGCGTGAAAAACTGCGTCGTTGTTTGTTTGAATTAAAGACACCCATCGGACGCATCACCAACTATTCGATTCTCGGTTTAATTATGGTCAGTGTGTTAATAGCCATGATGGATACCTTGCCAGATTTTCATCAGCAATAGGGCAAGTTTGTAAACCTGTTTCAGAGTTTTGTATTGTATGCTTTCTTGCTCGAGTATTGTCTGCGTGTTTATGCTGCACGCGAGCGCAAAGCGTATATCCTTAGCTTCAATGGCATGATCGATTTACTTACCGTTTTACCATTGATGTTCGGCGGACAATCAGCAGTCGCAGTACGTTTGTTATAGCACCCCAAAGTGTCAAGACAGTTTTTTATAAATCCTTATTCCCTAAAT